>CAZRMA010000151.1:0-4489 GCA_964600655.1 uncultured Ignavibacteriaceae bacterium | reverse complement strand
GGAGCAATAGTAACTGTTGTAAAATAATGGACTGAGGACCATGAACTAGTGCCAGCTGAATTCTGTGCATTTACTCTCCAATAGTATTTTGTATTGTCCGAGAGACCACTAACTTGTTTGGAAGTTGATGTTATTCCACTTTGACTGAATATGTTAGAGCTAAAGTTAGAATTAAGTGATACTTGTAAATTGTACGATGCAGCGCCTGATGCACTATTCCAATTTAAAGTTGGAGACGAGGAAATTCCAGTTGATCCATTCGAGGGTGAATTAAGAGAAGGTGTTGAGGGCGCAGTTTGAGTTGTTGAAGATGAATATTCATAAGCCCCTATATCAATTTTATTCTGAATTGCATTTCCGAGTATATCAGAATTTAATCCCGCTATACTTACACCTTTATCAATTGCAGCGGAACCTGACATTATTTGATAATTATGATTGGCAGCATCTTTAAATTTAGGGTTTCCATTCACATCATGTGCTCCTGGAGTTCCGCCAGAATAATTTTTACCATTGTTATAAAAGCAATTATAATCGTAAATTAAATACTTATTAATATGTATTCCACAATTTGAGTTATTGGCAAAAATATTATTCTCAACAGTATTACCAGTTGCAGTACCTGAACCAAACCAAAGTCCTACATCATTATCAACAAGTGTATTATTATAAACAAAATTGTCTGTCGTTATTGCTAAATCTAATGAAATTCCTGATTTATTATTGTAACAAACATTATTGTAAATCTTACAATTTTTAGCTTTGCTTAGGTGAATTCCTGCAGCGTACTCAAGAGTACTGTGCCTAACTCCACTTAAAATATTCCGACGAATGACAACACCATCACAATAATATTTGGTCTTATCAACTGAGTGATCTAGAACTATACATTTGCCATCACCTTGAATATTAGCAATATTACTTATAATATTATCTTGTATATAAACTTCCTTCCAAGCATGAGTATTAATTCCATTAGTAGGATATTTTGTTGTTGGATTTCCGTTTACATCAAAACCACAATGATCCAGAACGTTTCCTGCAACATAGCTCCAGTCAAATTTTCCATCTCTATTAGTAATTCTTCCCCAATCAAAAAAACAATTTTCAATTAGGTAGCCAGTATTTCTTAAAAAATTTATATTATATGCTGTTTCACCTGCGGCAAGCCAAATAGGATTGCCTGCTGAATTTTGTGTATCTTCATTGTAAACTCCCTGGCCTGACAATTTTGTGAAATTATTATCATTTATTGTAATATCTCTTATTATTCCTTCAGCGCCTATAGATGAACCAACTCCATAATCGTAATTAGAACTAAATCTTATACCCCTTCCTAAACCGCCGTTAATGATATCGTGAAAATTATTATTACTAATGGTGATATGATGGACATCATTGTGATTACTGTTATTATTAGATCTAAAATGCATAGCTTGACTCTTTCCAGTCAGATCACAATTATCTATTGAAATATAGTTTGCATCTCTCATGTAAATCATAGCAAATGTAGAACTTTGCGAAGCTTTACTTTGAGAAAATTTACAATTTTCAATTATTATATGATTATTTTCGATTGTTCCGTAAATTAACCCTTGACCACCACCTGGATCGACATCTTTAAAATATAACCCATCAATGGTTATATATTTAACGTCACCACTAAAACTTATTAAATATTTCAGTGAGCTATTTCCACTAATGGTGGGTACCGAACCACTTCCGAAATTTCCGATGTAAATTGGATTAGAGGATGATCCAGAATTTTTTATTGCCCATTGTCCCATCCATGAATCACCACTTTTAAATAATATTTTATCTCCTGGATAAAATTTAGTTGCATTCACTTTACTCAAATTTTTCCATGGGGAGGATGATGATTTTCCAGAGTTTGAGTCATTACCATCAGAGGAGGAGATATAATATGTACTTTGAGATATTATGTTCACATTGAAAAGTAAAAGGAGAATTGTAATCAGTGATAGCTTAGAGAGAAGAAAAAACTTTTTATTCATTAAAAAACCTCGAGACTTAATTATTAACAAATGTTCAATTAATTAACCGAACTTGTAGACTTTTATAAATTATCGAATCAAAATTATTAAGATATTAAGAAAGTTTAATTATTCCATTCTTTAGTAAACATTTTTATCAAAATAATTTGTTTCATACTTGGATAGATACAAAATTCGTGACTGAAATCACATAAATTAGTTTAAACTAAAATGCATAATATATGCCATAGAAAATCTTTACAATTTTTTATTTAATTGAAGATTTTTATATAAATAATCGGAAAATATTTCCTAACTCCGAAAATAATTCGCAACTAAACGATGAGTTTTTAAGTAATTATAGTCCCCAAATATGAAAATAAATTCTAATTCTTATTGTTTGTTTGATTATAAATTTAAGTAAGTTTGCTAAATAGACGGAGGATGGTGGGGAATTAAGTTTATTGCAATATAAAAACGAATTATCTAAAAAAACTATAGAGTTTGCGAAACTTTCAATATATATGAAAAATTAAACCTTAGTAAAAAGGCGTAAGTAATACGGATACTATCAATTAAATTAATTTGGTACTTTAGAACTCTTAAATAAATTGTTACTGCTTTTACTATAGTCTAGTACATTTACAATTGAATTTAAATCTAAATCACCTGAATTGTAACCAGAATTAAAAATATCATTGCTGACACTATTATAATCATTGATATTTATAATTCCATTACCATCTCCATCTCCTGAATACATGCCATAAACTCCATTTGATAGTTTTGCCAGAGCATCAATTCCGTAGGCTGAAGCAGAGTCTGCTGTAAAATCATATAATAAAGTATTAGAAGAAATGTAAATAGCAGTGCTACTCATTATTGACAGATGATTACGATGACGAATAATAATATAATAATTTCCCGGAACAACAGTATCAAAATAAACAGGATTATGGCCATCAACATCAACTGCTATTCCATTACATTTTAGGAGTGCAGCTTTCTCTGCAACTTTTGAATCGGAAGAAATACTACTCCGAAGTTCAATACATATCCAATCAACTATACTATCAGGAAAAGATTGAATTGTCAGGGAATGAAAATAAGGATCATTAAACGGTATAAAACCTTCTTTACAAGATTTAGTTGACATCAACCCATCTTTATATGGGCCCTGCAAAAATATTTTTGTTTTAACATTAACCCCCAAGTTGGAATTAGAAGATTGATTGAACTGGAATGCCCCAATATCAATATTATTTTTTCTTGGGGAATTTATTATATCAAATGTAAGTCCCATATCAGCACCTTTACCAATATATGCTGATGTACTGTCTAATCTATAATTATGATGTATCGCATCAAAATAGTGCGGATCACTAATAACATCATTTTTGCCAGGTGTTCCATAAGAATAATCTTTCCCATTATTATAAAATCCATTGTAATCGTAAATTAAATTAGTGTTATTGTTTATACCAAAATATTTATTATTTGTTATTGCGTTATTCTTTATTACATTTCCTGTAGTTTTACAACCATACCAAAATCCATAATCATTGTTATCCAGTGTGTTATTAAAAACTAAATTATCAAAACATGTTGGCCGTGCAATTGCAATACCCGCTTTGTTATCAAAACAGATATTATTGTAAACTGAACATCTTATAGCTGAACTCAGCATAATAGCGCTTGCAAAATTTAATTTGCTATTAACACCTGTTCCGCTCACAATATTATTTCTAACTATAGTACTATCACAAATAAATAGCTGTGAATTGCAAGAGAAATCAAGTATAATTCCTTTACCATCTCCGCTATTTGTAGCCACATTACTTATTGTATTATTTTCAATATACACTTGTTTCCAGGCATGTGTATTAATTGCGTTAGTTGGGTAACGAGTAGTAGGATTACCATCAAAATCAAATCCACACGAGTCTATAGTGTTATATGAGCAGTTGCTCCATGGAAATAAACCTCCTCTATCTGTAATTCGTCCCCAGTCAACAAAACACCACTCAACTAATTTTGCCCAATTTCTTTCTATATTAATATTATATGATGTTCGACCTGCAACTAACCATATTGGGACACCAGCAGGAAAATCAGTGGTTGTTAATCTTGTATTCCTAGTATCTTCATGGTATATCGCATCCCCAGATAGCTTGTAAAATCTGTTATCTGTAATATTTACATCTCGTACAATTCCCTCAGAGCCAAGAACTTCGCCTATTCCATCTAAAAAATTCATTGTCAGTTTTATTCCTATACCAAATTGTCCGTCATATTGAGATCCAGTATTTAATCTAGCATTAATTTCGTGAAAATAATTATTAGTTACTACTATATGATGAACGTCTCTATGGTTCGAATTATTTGAACGAAAATAAACCATTATAGATCCACCACTAAAATCACAACTGTCTATTAGTACATAACTAGGATCTTTTCCATAAATTACAGCATAACTTGAACTAGTTGAAATTTTA
>CAZRMA010000150.1:0-8667 GCA_964600655.1 uncultured Ignavibacteriaceae bacterium | reverse complement strand
ATTTAAAATCAAAAATATTTTCTCCCTCAAGATCAGAACATAATACATTATATCCATCGGATTTTAATTTTTGAAAAGTCAATTTCAAGTTCCTATTTTCAAGAATTCTTAAATGGAAAATAGAACCCATGCTCGCACGTAAACTCTTGGGATTGTAAATATCAGCACAGCCATCACTCAATATTATTTCTTTGATTCCGAACCAATCACAATTTCTAATGATGGCTCCTACATTTCCAGGATCTGAAATATTATCCAAACAAACAATCATATCTTCAGTATTCAAGTCTTCATTGTCAAATCTACTTTTATGAAATACTGCTGCAATTCCCTGGGGAGTTTTTGTTTCGGTTAGTTTTTTGAATTCTTGATTTTTTAATATTGAAAAATTGTTCTTTGAAAAAACCGGTTTTTCTAAAAGGCTTTTGTTAGCTGTTTCAAACTCCGGTGTTAAAAATAATTTTTCAATTTTGAAATTACTTTTAAGTCCTTCTTCAACAATCTTGAGTCCTTCTACAATGAACTTTTTTTCTTCATCACGATATTTTTTTAAAAGCAGAGAAGAATAATATTTCAATTCATTTTTTGTTAAGCTCATAAAATTGAAGTATAATTTTGTGTGCCGCCTGTGTTCTCGCTATCCTCCAGCTTTTTTAAATATTCCCAGGAATAAATTCCCGTATTATGCCCATCTTTCCAGCTAATTTGAATAGCATAACCTCCAACGGTTTCAATATTTTTTATTTTGTAACTATCAGGATTATCTGAGACTTTTTTTACAGGCCTATAAGTTTTAAGCAGCACTGTTTCTCCTTTACAATTTGCACATGGACATTCGTCGCGAAGATATTTCAATGAGATCTCTGTTTCACTTTCGTCATTCCATTTAATATGAAGTTTTGACTTTTCCTTAATTTTAATCTGCTTTGAGTTCATTAAATCCTTAGTTTATTAATATATTTATAAAGATTATTTTATTTAAAATTTTATTATAATCAAATTCTTTAATTTCAATCGTACTGATAAAATTATAGTTAATATTAGTTACATAAATTCTATTATTTATTTCTATTATATTTATTATCTAATTTTAACAGATACTTAAAACAAATGGATTTCCGACTTATCGAAATAATATTATTTGTAATCCTAATAATTATTGCTGCATTTTTGGCGGCTGCCGAAATTGCCATTGCCTCGTTTGGGCAAAACAAGATTGAAGAACTAAAAGAAAAAGATGACCCAATGGCGGTTGTATTCGAAAAGATTCAAAAAAACCCGGATACGTTTTTTGGAACAATCCAAATTATTTCAACACTTTCTTTAATGTCGTCCGCAATTTTAGCTTATCACATTTCAACAAAATTGCTTTATCCGGCTTTGAATAATGTTGAAGTAAATTTTATCAGCAGTTCGGCTGCCGCACTGACTTTTATTTTTGCTGTAACTATAGTTTCACTATTCATTCTGATATTTTGTATTCTTATTCCCAAAGCAGTAGGCTTTAAATATTCAGAATCTATTGGTAGAAAATCTGTCAGGATTCTAATAATTCTCACGTCAACACTAAGGCATCCGGTTAATTTTATTACAAGTCTTAGTAATTTTTTACTTACTCCATTTAAAGAAAAAACGAGCTTTACTCAAACTAGATTTTCCGAAGACGAGATAAGGCTAATTATATCCGATAGCGTTGAAGCAGGTGAATTGAATGAAACTGAAAAAAAAATAATTGAAAATATTTTTGAATTTAATGACCTGCGTGCAAATGAAGTAATGGTGCCTAGAACCGAAATGATTGCATTAGAGTTAAAAGATAATGAGCAGGAAATTACTGAAGAAGTAATTAAAACCGGGCACTCCTTAATTCCTGTTTATGAAGAATCAATTGACAATATTTTAGGCGTGCTTCATACCAAGGATGTAATGAAAACAATTATTCAAAATCAGAATGTTGATTTGAAAAGTTTATTGAGGCCGGTTTATTTTATTCCTGAAACAAAACTTATTTCTGAAATATTAAAAGAAATGCAGAATAGGGGAGAGCGGCTTGCAATTGTTACAGATGAATACGGGGGCACTGAGGGACTTATTACAATAGAAGATATTTTAGAAGAGATAGTAGGGGAAATGAAAGACAGCTCTGAAACAGAGTTGAAGGAATTCTATCGTTTGCCAGACGGGAAGTTTTATATTCTTGGTTCGGTTTTTATCGACGACTTTAATGAAGTGTTTAACATTGAACTCCCCAAGTCGGATGAGTATAATACCGTTGCTGGTTTTATATCTGAAAAAACCGGGAAGATTTTAAATACTGGAGAGACGTTTGAGTATGAAAATATTCGTTTTGAGTTGATAAAAAAAATTCGCCAGAAAATGGTTCAATTTAAAGTACACTCAATTGACGGTAAATTTATTGAAAAGCCAAAAGAAAAAGACTCCAACAAGTAAATTTTCAACTATCCGGTAATAATTAATTCTTGGTGTAAAAATGTTACAATATTTGAACAATATTTGGTATTTATAAATGGCATTTGATTTGAACTTTTAGATGAAAAACCAGAGTATTGTATGAAAAAATTAATAATACTCATCCCGTTAGTCATCTTTTCTGTTTATAAGTTTTGGCCAGAAAAAACAATTGAATACCCTGCTGGGGTATTGATACCGGAAACACCAAAGCAAATAAATTTACCGGATAGCAAACAATGGCAATTGGATGATTATAAAATAAAGGCACTTGCTGAATATGATATTAAGGCCAGAGTACTGAGTTTGAATTTTTATTCGCTTGGAGAGGAAAGCAAACTTTCACCGGTCGATTTGGCCCTCGGTTGGGGTCAAATGTCAGATCAATCCATACTCGATCAAATTGATATAACTCAAAGTAACAGATGGTATCATTGGAGAACAGAATCATTTCCGATTCCTTCTTCTGTAATTTCAAAGAGCAGTGCGAACGTTCATATTATTCCGAAGGACGAATTGATAGAGGATGAGATTGATGAATTATGTAAAGGCAGTTTAATCCATCTAAAAGGTTATCTAGTGGAGATTCACAAAGATGATGGCTGGCATTGGAAAAGTTCTTTATCACGAGATGATACAGGTGGAGGAGCCTGCGAACTTTTTTGGGTTGAGTCTTTGGAGATTTTAGATAGTCAATCATTAAACGGGGAATTGCAATAATCTAATTCTTGCTTCGCAAATTAAAATATGTTAATTTTCGAACTCAAAAAAATGCTGGTGTAGCTCAATTGGCAGAGCAGCTGATTTGTAATCAGCAGGTTGCGGGTTCGAGTCCCATCACCAGCTCAAAAAGATGCGAAAAAAAATGTTTTCGCATTTTTCATTTTAAAGCAAAATTAAAAATCTCTCTGATGATAGTAGGGAGTAAGTAGGGACTTAAAATGCACTCTCTTTACTGTGAAATTAGTTAGTTTAACAGGTTAAAAATATTATCAACAAATCAGATAAATCTAATCAGTTTCCTGTAGTAATTTTCTTATAAGTGAAATCAATTCATCTTTAAAAAATGGTTTTGATAAATAATGTGAACAGCCGGCTGATAAAAATTCTTCTTTATCATTTAGCATGGCATAAGCTGTTGTTGCAACTATTGGGGTCTTCTCATAACCATTTAGAGTTCGAATTATCTTGGCAGCCTGCTTGCCATCCATTCCAACTTTTAAATTTATATCCATAAATATGATTCTGTATTTTTTCTTATTGACAGCCTGTATTGCTAATTCTGCATTTACTACGGTTTCCAATTCGACATAATTATTAGCGTACCTTTTCATAATTTTAAAAACTGTCGGATCATCATCTACCAACAAAGCAAGAGGCTTTACTTTTTCATTCAAAATATACTTTGTTGATTCCTTCGATTTTTCAACATTCAATTTTTCTTTTTTAGCTCCTTCCTCAGTATAAGGCAATTTCACTGTGAAAGTTGATCCTTTATCAATTTCACTCTCAACGGAAATACTGCCTCCGAATTTTTCCACCAATTTTTTCGTAATACTTAATCCTAATCCGGAGCCTTCAAAGTTTCTGCTGTAGCCTTCACTGGCTTGCCGGAATTCATCAAAAATAATTTTGTAATCATTTTTATCAATCCCAATTCCTGTATCAATCACTTTTATTTCCACATAATTATTTTGGAGTGTTACAACAGCGGTAACACTGCCTACGGTAGTGAATTTAAGTGCGTTATTGATAAGGTTGGTTATTATTGAACGAAAAGCGCGGGCATCAAAACTTATAATTATAGGATCCTGATTAAATGATAATTTTAGTTCGATCCCTTTCTTACGAGCAGTTTCATTAAACAATGCCAGGACTTCTTTCGTTATAATCAATAAATCAATTTCCTGGTACTTAATATTCTTTTTCTCACTTTCAAATTTGGATAAATCCAAAATTAGATTTAAGGTCTCAGATAATCGTGTGCCGCTTTTAAAGATGGTTTCTGCCATGCTTTTGATTTCTTGAGATTCAGTATCGCGGCGAAGGAAATCCGCATAACCAAGAATACCAACTAAAGGTGTTCTCAATTCATGACTCATATTTGCAAGGAAATTAGACTTTAATCGACTCATCTCTTCAGCTTTTTCTTTAGCATCTACCAGTTCGTCAATCATTTTTTTCTTTTCAGTTATATCCTCTTTAATTTCGATGAAGTGCGTAATCTCCCTGTTTTCGTTTAGAATTGGTGAAATGGAAGCCGATTCCCAAAATAGCTCGCCATTTTTCTTTTTATTGAAAAATTCTCCTTGCCATTCTTTGCCCGATAGAATAGTATTCCACATTACTTCATCATTTTCTTTTGACTTCTCTCCAGTTCGTAATATACTTTGGTCTTTGCCAATGATTTCATCAAAATCATATCCAGTAACCTCGCAGAATTTTTTATTTACATATTCTATACTCCCATTGATATCAGTAATTACAACGGATGCGGGGCTTTGCTCAACACCTCGATATAACTTCCTAATCTCTTCTTCTGCTCTTTTTCTATCCGTAATATCATGTGCAACACCCTGCAAACCGACTACCTTGCCATCTTTCATGATAAGGGTTTCAAAAACTTCAAGAGTAATAATTTGACCGTCCGCATGAGAAATTTCAATTAATATTGGTTCTGGGGAATGCTCTCCTTTTAAATGAGACATTGTTTTTTCTTTTGCTATCATATTCATTTTTGAATCAGTTGTAAACCAATCTTTAGTTTTAAGCCATTCTTCTACAGTATATCCTGAAATTTGTTCTACTGTTGGAGAGATATAAGTCAATTCGGCGTTTGTATTCTGAGTATAAAAGAAAAGATGTGGTGTTCCTTCAACAATTGTACGCATTTTTTCTTCATTTGCTTTGAGTGCCTCTTCAGCGTTTTTACGATCTGTAATATCAATCGTGAATCCTGCAAGATATCTCGGTTTGCCTTCTATCTTGATAGGAAATTTAATTGTTGTATAATAACGCCCATTTAGTTCTTCATCGACTTTAACAAGATCTCCTTTTTGTAAAATCTTTTTATCATCTTCCACCATATTTTTTGCTAATTCGGAAGGGAAAAGTTCAAACATATTTTTACCAAGTATCTTCTCAAGCGGCAAATTCAGCAACTGTTCATAATTATTACTTAATCTGATTGGGCGGATGTTTTCATCTTTAAAAAAGATATAGACAGGAGAATGTTTCATCAATTCTCTAAATATTTCTTCATTCTCACGAATTTTTTCTTCGGCATATTTACGTTCTGTGATGTCCCTAGTAATTGAAATGATATGCGGTTCATTCATTAACAGAATAACAGAAGCGGACATTAAACCATAAATAACGTTCCCGTTTTTTAACCTAAATTTTGCCTCCATGTTTTTTACGTGTCCATCATTTTTTAACCCTGAAACTAGCTTAGTCCTATCTTCCGGATCTTCCCAAATATTAATTTCGAGTGATGTTTTTCCTGTAACATCTTCTTTAGTATAGCCGGTAGTTCGAGTAAAACCTTCATTTATTTCCAAATACATACCGTCACTCAAACGGTTTATATTTACAGCGTCCGGACTTGTATCAAATGCAAGTTTAAATCTTTCTTGGCTTTCATTTAATGCATTTTGAGCTTTCTTTTTTTCAGTAATATCTTTTATAAAAGCCACCCAACGACCGCCTTCAGATTCCTGATACTGTACGCTAACTTCAACGTCAAAAACACTTCCATCCTTACAACGGTGTTTAGACTCAAAGCGATCCTCACCTTTTTCTTTTATTTTTGCCTCATGTGCTATTACATCGAGCTTTGATTCATTGCAATCAAGATCCGAAATATTCATCGAAAGCAGTTCTTGCATAGTATAACCACTCATATTACAGTAAGTATCATTTGCTTCAAGCAGTTGTCCATTTTTATCCACCAGCCAGAAACCATCAATTGCGGTTTGCAGAATAGTCCTATATTTCTCTTCACTCTCCTTTAATGCTTTCTCAGCAAGTATGCGTTCTGAAATATCTGTATGTGTCCCAATAATTCTAAGAGGTTTTCCATTTTCATCCCAATGAATAACTTTTCCCCTGTCAAGAATCCATTTGTACGAACCATCTTTACATTTTAATCTTTGCTCACTTTGATATAAAGGTACTTCACCTTTAAAATGATTATCTATCTTTACGAATACATCATGTTTGTCATTAGGATGCAGTAATTTTTCCCAAGCTTCAAGAGTGTTGTTTATCTCATCGTCATCATACCCAAGCATTGCTTTCCATTGATGAGAGAAAAAAACTTTATTTGTTTTTGCATCCCAGTCCCAAACTCCATCGCCTGAGCCCTCAAGAGCAAATTGCCATCTTTCTTCACTTGCTTCTATATTACTTAAATAATTTTGCTTTTCTTCCTGATCAAGAAGTATTTTTCCAATTAATACTGTTGCAAACGGATATACTCCAAGTACTGTCGGTATCAAAATTTTATACATTCCAATCATATCTTTATACGGGAGCATTAAGAACAAAATCAACATTACAGCATTTACCATAAAACCGAAAATATATAATTGAAAGTTCGTAAGAGTTTTTCCGCTTGGATTATTTCTGCGTCGAAAGAAATAAAGTCCAATAAGGAATGAAGACAATATTACAAATGAACCGATAAGTGCGCCTCCTCCGCCTAAATATTGTCTGAAAATAATTCCTATTACAGCCGAAATTGCACCGGAAACAGGGCCAAAGAATAATGTACACAAACTTATTACAATTGATCTTCCATCAAATATAATTCCTTCGGTCAGATGAAAAGGATATAACATTCCGATTATTGCAGTAATTCCAAAAAGTAATCCCTGTAATATTTTCCCTTTAAGTTCTGTTCTTTTATACCTTAGATCAATAAATCCTGAAAGCACACTAAGAGCAACTAAAACAGATAAGTTATAAATTAAATCTATTACAATCATTTATTCCTCATTAAATACAAACTAAAATTAGCTAAATATTTTATTAATGTAACTTTGTTACTTTTATTATCGATTCATTCAATTAATGTATTAATAGTACTAAATTTTCCAAACAGTCCACATTTTAGGTTCAACTCAATTAGATGAAATAAATTACAATTATAGGGATGAGTTATTTCTTTTATTGATTTTGGCAAGTATCTGTTTCAGCGGATCCTTTGCGATTTAGTAATTATGCAGAAAAAGCTGTTGAATATTTTATAAATGGACCTATTTCCCAATTATCAATGAGTCATGCTAATAAAAATATTTGGATTGTAAATACTCTTAAATTATTTAATATATTACTTTATATATTTACCCTTTGTTTATGGCTGCAATAACTAAAAATAAATATACAATACATAATTATTGATTTGATTTATTTCCAACAACATTCCTATCTTACACCGAATAAATAATAATTTTGATAACGTTAAGTTCAGACTATCTTTTAATTTAGTAGACCCATTATATATGAATTTACCAAAAATATAACCAACTTGTTAATGAAATTTCTATTGCTCCTACTTCTAATTTCCTATTTTACTTTTAGTTATCCTCAAACTAATTACAATGTTGAAAAATTTGAATATATTTCTCCGGTTCCTGGCTCAAGTCTATTAACACCGCAAACCAATATTATAATAAGATATGGTGAAGCCTTATCTAATTTAAACAAAAGTGACACCTCAATTATAAGAGTTGAAGGAAACTTAAGCGGTTATCATGCAGGCACTTTATATCTTACGAAAGATTCTAAAACAATTGTATTTACTCCGCTTGAACCATTTTTGAACAGTGAAAAAGTTGTAGTTAGCTTATCATCTGGTATAAAAACTATTACGAATAAAAACGTAGATTCTTTGAATTTTTATTTTTTTATATCGAAAAATTCACCATTGCATAAATATTCTTATACACAATTATTATCTAAAACATTAATTGAAAATAATAGTAGAGCTACAAATCAATTCCAGTTGCCTGGAGATTCCACTTTACTTTTTCCAACTGACTTTCCTAAAATATTTATTAAGAAAACAGATGAGAAAAACAGCCTCTATTTTATTGGAATAAATCAGAGTTCCTATAATTACTTAACAATTATAAATAATTACGGCATACCGATTTATTATAAAAGAAGCACTGCAAGGTTATATGATTTTAAATT
>CAZRMA010000149.1:3023-8674 GCA_964600655.1 uncultured Ignavibacteriaceae bacterium | reverse complement strand
CAAATCAAAGCCGGAAATTTCGTAAAATCACATAAGATGATTTTATTAAAGTAAGCATTCTTTTCGTAGAGACGGCATATATGCCGTCTCTACAATTTTTATATTTAAACCATTTCTCTTAAAACTTCATCAGTGCTTTTAGCATTTGGAAAGAATGATAAAATTCTTTGAAGCACTTGATCAACAATTGCATCCGGACATGATGCCCCACTTGTTAATATAATTTTAACCGGCTTGTTTTTAGGAAGGAAATTTTCAGTAGTTTTCATTTCTTTTAAATTCAAATCAAAATGTTTTATTAACTTATTTGAAATAATTTCATTTGCAGAAGAAATAAAATATGATGTAAATTTTTCTTCGCACAATTCAACAATGTGACTAGTATTTGAACTATTGTAACCGCCGACAACAAAAGCCAAATCAGCTTCGCACTCCAATAATTTGTACGTTGCTTCCTGGTTATCATTTGTTGCATAACACAATGTGTCACGTGTGTCTGCGAAATGATTTTGCAAATTTTCTTTACCATATTTTTTTATCATGGTTTCTTTGAGAAGATCGGCAATTGCTTGAGTTTCAGTAGCAAGCATTGTAGTCTGGTTTACAACTCCAACTTTCAATAGATCTTTTTCAATATCAAAATCGTCTGAATGCTTCCCTTGAAATATTGAATAGAATTTTTCCTTTTCAATATTGCCCAAAATTATATTAGACAAAATTTTTGTTTCCTCAATATCTCTTACAATCACGGAAGCCGTTTTTTGAACAGTGTGAGAAAAAGTAGCACGTGTTTCTTCATGATAACTTTTGCCGTGAATAATTATACTATAGTCTTGCTCACCTAATTGGTTTGAACGGTTCCAAACTTTTTCCACAAATGGACAAGTAGTATTATAATTAATTGTGTTGATTCCAATTTCATTTAACTTTTTCTCGATTTCTATTGTGGTACCGAAAGCAGGAATAATTACAATATCATCTTTAGTCAATTCATCCCAATTAACAAGTTGTTTTCCCATTGTATCCATTATGAATTTCACACTGCGGCTAAGCAAATCCTGATTCACAAATGGATTATGTATCATTTCACTTAAAAGATAGATTTTCTTCCCGGGATTTTCATCAACAGTTTTGTATGAAATCTCAATTGCGTTTTCAACACCATAACAAAATCCAAAATGTCTAGCAATAAAAAATTTTACCGGCCCAAAATCTAAAAGAGTTGGGACAAAGTCTTTTTTCCGGGGATCATTTAACTTCCTAGAATTTTTTATTCTAGAAATAAATGAACTTTTATAGAAGTCAGGGATTTCGAATTTTTTCATCTCTAAAGTATTAATTTTTGAATTGAGCAAAGTTAATCATTTATTGAAAAGATTTCATTACGGATAAAACTAAACGGGTGTTCAGAGAGTCATACTGGAATAACTATAAATTTTGCACCAATTTAGTAACTATTTAACATTCCTAATTTTATTTACATTTCAGTTTAAAGATTTCAGAAAAAAGTTTTCCAAATAATTAATTTGAAATCACATCTATAAATGAGGAACTAAATGCGAAAGCTTATTTTAATTAAGTTTCTATTTGCGATACTTTTAATTTCATCATCTATTTATTCACAGCAGAAATTTGTTGTTGATTTGAATAATCGAGCTGACGATTTATTCAAAGTTACACTTTATCCTGAAAAATTATCCGAAGATAATGATGTATTTCAATTTGCAGCCACTGCTCCGGGGACTTATGAAACAATGGATATCGGAAGATTCGTCCGATCTTTTAAGGCGTTCGACCAGAATGGAAACGAAATTAAAACAGAACAAATTTCAACCAACCAATGGGAACTTGATGATCCGGAAAATATAAAAAAAATGTATTACGAAATAGCTGAAACATTTGACACTCCGGTTTCAGAACACCCAATTTATGGAATGTCAGGAACATCAATAGAGAATGACCATGTGCTAATGAATGGACAAGCTGTATTTGGATACATTAAAGATATGCAAACTGAACCAATCGATATCAAATTGGAGTATCCGCAAAACTGGCTTGTAGGGACTGCACTTAAAAAAGACAGCCTCGGTTTTTATGAAGCTAAAGATTACGATCAGGTAGTTGATTCACCATTTCTTTTAGGCGAGCTAGATAAAGATTCAATTAACATTCAGGGAACTAAAATTGATATTTATACTTATTCAAAAACCGGATTAATTAAATCGAAAGATATTTTATTTTCCCTTCAGGATATACTCAAAGCAGAAAGTGATTTTACAAACGGGCTGCCCGTAAAACATTACACTTTTTTATTTTTCTTTGAAAATACAGGGGCAGGAGCATGGGAACATTCTTATAGTTCAGAATATATTTTAAGGGAAGCGCCGCTAACGAAAGATTACATACAGAGAATAAGATCAATGGCTGCACACGAATTTTTTCATGTTGTAACTCCATTGAATATTCATAGCGAGTTAGTTGAACATTTTAACTTTGTAAAACCAGAAATGTCGCAGCATCTGTGGTTGTATGAAGGTGTTACTGAATGGGCATCTGACATGTTACAGCTAAGAGATAGTCTGATAACACTTTCAGAATATTTAGATCAGCTTAGTGAAAAATTGAACACCAATGATAGATACGATAGCACAATAAGTCTAACCGATCTTGGCGTGGATGCAGTAAATTTATCAAATCAATATTATAATATTTATGAAAAAGGTGCTGTGGTTGCCGCTTTGCTTGATATTAGACTACTTGAACTTTCTAATGGTAAAATGGGACTTCGAGAAGTTATAAATCATCTTTCTAAAGAATACGGCCCAAACCGCCCCTTTAGTGAAGAAGATTTTTTTGATGATTTTGCAAATGAAACTTTCCCGGAAATAAAAGAATTTTTTGAAGATTATGTTGAAGGGACAAATAAACTTCCAGTAAAAAAATATTTCAACAAGATCGGTATAAATTATTATGAAGAAAAAGGTGTGGATAGTTCCGAAGTTTTGTTGGGATTAGTATTAACTCATAGTGATGGTAAGCTTGTAATTTTCAATACGAGAAATAACAAATTGAAGCCAGGAGATGTTGTATATAAGATTAATGGGGAAGAAATAAATTTAAGATCTTATTTTAATGCATTAAATAAACTTAAAAGTATGAATGTTGGGGATGAATATTCAATTACAGTAAAACGTGATGATGAAGAAATAACAGAGGTGATGCATTTGATGCCTAAGCCGCTTAATCATGTATTCGAGATTAATAATGAAGCTTCTCCAGAACAGCTGCATTTACGTCAGGCTTGGATGACTAATTTGAAAAATTAATGATTGAATCGAGAAATTATTTTTTGGATCCAAGTTTTTTCAAAATTTCTTTAGCGGTATTGTTTTGCGGATTAAGTTCTAACGATTTTTTATAATTGATGATTGCAAGTTTATTATTTCCACTATCTAAATAGGCTTCCCCCAGGCTGTCATATGCATTTGCAGAAAGCGGATGTTCATCAACATTCAACTTAAATATGGCAATTGCATCATCATATTTTTTTTCATTTATAAGTTTATAACCGAACAGATTAATATCAGCTTCATTAAATGAGTATGCATCCGATTTATTTTCTTTATAATCTTTGTAAGCATTTATAGCCTCGTCTATATCATACTTTTGCAGCTTATCAATCATCGCAAAAACAATGGACTGTTTTGGCGAATTATAGGGCTGGTTATTGAGAATATTCTTTATGTTTTCATATATCCCATTTATGTCGATAATGCCGGTATTATTTAACAATATAATCAATTGTTTATAATTAATGATGCGTACTATTAAAGAATTAAATCCGTTAATGGTACCGCCATGACGAATTATTAAAACGCTATCTTTCCCTATTAACTTCTTACCTACAAACCAGCCGCAAGCATACTTCATTCCTAATGCATCCAAAAATCCAGTAAACATTTTAGTTTTATATTTATCTGAGAGTAATTTCTCGGTGTACAAAGCTTGGTCCCATTTATAAAGATCGTCCACCGTGGAATAAATTCCGCCAGCCGCATATGGCACTGATGAATCTAAGTAAGGTGCGTTAGAATATTGATCAATGAATCGAATATATCCGCTCGCCCTTTTCGGCAGCACTTCACTGAAGTTTTCGTAACCTGAATTTTTCATATCGAGAGGCTTGAAAATATTTTCTTTTAGTACTTCAGCATAAGGTTTTCCCGCTATTTTTTCTATAATGTAACCAAGTAAAATATATCCTGAGTTGCTATAATTAAATTTAGTTCCAGGTTCAAATTCTAAATCTTTATCCCAAAATCTTTTTACAAGTTCTTTCGGCGTGTAAGGATTGCGGCTGACCTTGCCATAAAAATCTGGGAAATCTGTATAATTAGGAATTCCTGAAGTGTGAGTTAACAGATTATAAATTGAAATTTTACTGCCATTTTTTTTAGGATAATCAGAAATAATTTCGTCGACTTTTTCATCCAACCTTAGTTTACCTTTTTCCACGAACTGCATAATAAGCATTGAAGTAAATTGCTTGGTTATAGAACCGATTTTAAATTTAGTTTCAGGTGTGTTTGGAATCTGCCATTCCATATTTGCAAATCCGTATCCTTTCTCAAAAATTATCTTTCCCTTATCTGCAACCAATACAGACCCATTAAACTGATGATAGTTATAATATTTCTGCATTAAATCATCAATTAATTTATCTTTTGACTGAGGTAAAATGAAATTATTAATAAATATGAATGATAAAGCGAGAAATAAAAAATAGTTTTTCATAGTCTATTATTCTCCCAACTAATTGAGGTGAAGGTAGATTAAATCTTAGTGAGAAAAGTATAAGTTAAAATGTGAAATTTATCAAACCGTAAATGAAGTCTTTAATTATTGTCCAAATAAATATCTGTAACTTTTTCAGCTAATCCTTTAGTAGCAAATTCCCCAGCTGTATTTCTGTTTGTTAATATTATCACCGTAAATTTTTTGGAAGGAATGCGATAAATAATATTTCTGAAGCCCTGTGTGCTTCCGGTATGATAAACAACTTCATTATTCCTATAATTGGTTAACCGCCAGCCATAACCATAATCAATCGGCTCCCCGTTTTTTAATTCGCCTCGTGTCATAGACGCAGTTCTATATTTTTTGTTTAAAATTACATAAGAATATAAAGACTGATCCCACTTGTATAAATCATCAAGATTGGAATAAATTCCTCCGTCTCCTAGCACAGCACTGGTAAGACTTTGATCATGTCTTACCCAGCCTGAATCGGTACTGTCATATCCAAAAGCTCTCTTTTCTATAACATCTTTTCCTTCAACATGAGCTACAGTAGAATTCATTTGTAAAGGCATGAAAATATTTTCTTTTAAGAATTCAGGAAAGGATTTGCCTGAAATTTTTGCAGCAATTAATGATAAAAGTGCATAACCAGTATTACTATATTTCCATTTTGTTCCCGGTTCAAAATAAGTAGAATCTTGATTCATCATGCTTTGCAAAGCATCTTGATCTGTAACCTGGATTGTCGCGGTATCAGGAATTAAATCTTCATAATCAATTAATCCTGAAGTGTGATTAAGCAAGTTTTTAATTGTGATGTTTTCTCCATACTGAGGAAATCCAGGGAAAAT
>CAZRMA010000149.1:0-2923 GCA_964600655.1 uncultured Ignavibacteriaceae bacterium | reverse complement strand
TGAAAATCAATTGATTGAGATTTTGAAATATTTGCCATTATTGTTACGGAGAGAATAAATATTGTTAGAATTTTCATATATATATTTTTTGAGAAGCAATATATAAAAACTTAATGGCAATTTTCAAAAAAAAGCATTACAAGTTTTAATTTAATTATAGAAGACGATATAAAAGTTGTGTAATATTTTAATTAAATATAAATTCAACTAGTTAGTTTTTTAATTCAAAATTACTTTTCAAGCGAAAATGAAATGTATTTTTTAGATGCTTTTAATCAGGAATCTATTTTTATTTATAATTAAGCAAATCAATTTCTGTTTGAGATAATTCAAGAGCAGTTGAAATTCTTCCCTTCGATGGAAAAGTTGAAACAAAAAAAACTAGAAACAATAATGCAAGCAGCAAATGATATTTGTTCCCATCTGCTAAAACAAAAGCTAAATTGAAAAATAAACAGACTTCTATTAAAGCCCATCTTATAATTGAAGCCGTTCGAAATTCAGAAAGCTTTTCTAGCAAAGTAGTTGATTTATCAACTTGAAGCATCCGCTGATTAAATATTTTTAGAGAAATGAATATTAAAATCATTGGAAGAAAAATTCCAATTCCTAACAAAACATTTTGAAGGTAGGCATTAACATTTTTTTTAAACTTCAATGTTAAAACCAGGCATACAAGAAAAAATACGGATTGCCCGATTAATAAGAACAACCAGATAACAAAATTAGTTCGTAACGATTCTTTTATTGTCAATGGAATTTTTAGATTTTGCATGATAACTCCCTTTAAGTGAATAATTCACATGGTTAAAATCTGTGTTCTTTAGTATATTTACAAGTAAATGATTAAAAATAATGATCGAAAATGGAATTAATAGAAAAGCTAAGAAAAATAAAAAATAAATTTGAGCAAATTAATCAGCAGCTTTCTGACCCAGATGTTTTAAGCGATAGAGAAAAAGTTGTAAATCTTAGCCGTGAAAGAAGCGAGCTAACAGAAATCATCCAGGCTTATGAAAAATATTCTGAAGTCCTTAAAAATATTGATGGGAATAAAGAACTTATAGATATCGGCGGTGATAAAGAATTGGTAAACATGGCTGAGTTGGAACTTGAGGAACTGGAAGAAAAAAAAATAAAGCTCGAAGATGAAATTAAGGTATTGCTGCTCCCCAAAGACCCGAATGACAATAAAGATATAATTATGGAAATAAGAGCAGGAACAGGCGGACAAGAAGCTGCACTTTTTGCTGATGACCTGTTTAGAATGTACACTCGTTATGCTGAATTAAAAGGCTGGAAAATTGAAATCATCGATATCAGCGACACCGGATTAGGCGGAATTAAAGAAGCAGTATTTTCAATAAATGGCAGAGATGTTTATGGAAGTTTAAAATTTGAAAGCGGCGTGCATCGTGTTCAAAGGGTACCTGCAACAGAGGCAAACGGCAGAGTTCATACTTCGGCAGCTTCGGTAGCCGTCTTACCTGAAGCCGAAGATGTTCAAATTGATATCAATCCAAATGATTTAAGAATTGATATATTCAGATCAGGCGGTGCCGGCGGACAAAACGTAAATAAAGTTGAAACTGCTGTTAGAATTATTCATTTGCCAACTGGACTTGTTGTTCAGTGCCAGGATGAAAGATCACAATTGAAGAATAGACAAAAAGCGATGAAGGTGTTACGCGCAAGATTATATGATATGAAATTGAAAGAACAGTCAGCGGAGATCTCGGCACAAAGAAAAAGCATGGTTGGCAGTGGCGATAGAAGCGATAAAATAAGAACTTACAACTTCCCTCAAAATCGAGTTACTGATCACAGAATCGGCTTAACACTTTATAATCTTTCTAATATAATAGAAGGCGATTTAGACGAATTGATCGAGCAGATAAAGCTTGTTGATAGAACTGAAAAATTACAGGAAACAGTTGAATAACAATTGGGTTATAGCGCCTTAATAGTAATTAAACTAATGTCGTCCTCGAATTTACCGTCTGTAAATTTAAAAAACGCGCTCTTAATTTTTTCCAACGGATTGTCATCAACAGAAATATCCGAAAAAACCTGGTTTAGCTTTGATTTTCCAAATTGCTCGCCTTCGCTGTTTCGCGATTCAATTATTCCATCCGTAATCATAACAAGTAAATCATTAGGGTGTAAATCTAATTTAACGGATTTGTAATTCCCAGTTTCGGCAAAACCCAATAACAGTCCTTGAGATTTGATGCTTTTAACTTCATTAGTAACACTGTCTTTAAAAAGTAATGGCAAATCCCCCGCCCCAGTATATTGAATACTTTTTTCTTTAGTGTTAATAACGACTATCGATAGCGTGGAAAATACTTCGGATACTTTTGCGTCATCATAAACAGATTTATTCACTTGTTGAAGTATTTCTTCAGGTGAATGTTCCTTCCCTGTCTGAAGAACTACTCTCATCGCGCTTCTAACATAGCTGGCATAAGCAAAGGCAAAATACCACGCACCCCATTTTTTCCCCATGACATCACCAAGAATAACTGCTACTCGATTTTCATCTAAAGTAAAGTAATCTAAAAAATCTCCGCCTGGAATCCCTTGATACGGCTGATGCCAATGATTAATCTTAAAATCTTTAACCTCCGGACTTTTATCCGGAACAACTTTGGCTCTCAATGAATCCGCAGCTTGATGAAGCTCCGAAACAATTTTCTGTCTTTCTTTATTCAAAGATTTTAAGGTTGTATTAACTTTGGCAACAAGAACCTTTGGGCCAGCGGTTTTTACTATATAATCGTTAATGCCAAGGTCGTATCCATCTAGAATATCTTTTTCCTCTCCCTTGGCTGAAAGAAAAATAAAAGGTATAGATTTAAGTTCATCATTTTCAAGAAGCATTTGACGGAATTTAAATCCATCTATTTCAGGCATCATTATA
>CAZRMA010000148.1:0-8685 GCA_964600655.1 uncultured Ignavibacteriaceae bacterium | reverse complement strand
AGATACTGTTCGTGTTTCTTTAACTGAAGATCCTGAATTTGAAGCTCCGGTTGCTATAGATTTGGTTAATCGTTATAAATTCAGATCTGATCACAAATTTATTAAACCAATTGAAGAACCGCCGTTCGATCCATTCATTTACGAAAGACGATATTCATTTGAAGTGCTTAGTATTGGGGCTCACAATGTACCGCAGGTTGTTGCCGATTTCAGCACTAAGGAAAATATAACCTATTCTGATTTTAACGACATAGGATATTCATACAATGAACCAACCGATAAATGGAATATGAGCGACGGTGCTGCGGATATAATTTATCTTGGAAAGAATACAGTTGAGTTTAACATTCCGCGTGGAATAAAAGCTATATACGATTTTGATGTTTGGAAAGGAATAAAAGAAAAATCAAGTTCATTTCCTTTGTTTACTTCTGAAGAGTATTTTATTTCAAAAGAAAAAGGCAGCGTTCTAAATTTTGTTAAAGTTACTCTTGAATCTTTGACGGATAATATGATTGAAAAGCTAAAGCATGACCACACTGTTGTTTTAATTTTAGAAACAAATAACACTCACGGCATGCCCGAACAACGCAGAGCATTTTTTGAATTGATAGGAAAATCAATTAAGAACCCTGTAATTATAAAAAGGAATTATGAAAACGTAACTCTTGATGAGCTTCGTCTATTTTCATCAACTGATTTCGGCGCTTTATTAATAGATGGATTTGGAGACGGCGTTTGGGCCGAAGTGAAAAATATTTCCGAAAAAGAAGACTCCAAAATTTATGTTCGCTCATTTATAAAAAAGAACGAATCAATTCAAAAAATAACAAATAGAATTTTATTTGGAATTCTTCAAGCTGCAAGAGCAAGAATTTCCAAAACAGAATACATTGCATGTCCTTCCTGTGGAAGAACCTTATTTGATTTACAAGAAACCACTGAGATGATTCGTAAAAGAACCGAACATTTAAAAGGAGTTAAAATTGCAATTATGGGCTGCATAGTTAACGGTCCCGGCGAAATGGCCGATGCAGATTATGGATATGTTGGTTCGGGTGTGGGTAAAATCACATTGTACAGGGGAAAAGATATTGTTAGGCGAAACCTCCCTATGACAAATGCCGTAGATTCGTTAATTGAAATAATAAAAGAAGATAATAACTGGACTGAGTCAAACAAATAATAAGGAATATTTTATTTTTTCAACTGAAGCGGATTTAGTTTGATGTTCAAGGTTATCCTACATTAAAATTTCTTAAGAATTATTTAATATTGGGTTTATTGTCATTTATCAAAGAAAATCATATATTTGGAAACTTAATATGATAATAAAATTCAAAAAATTAAAATACCTCATTTTAGCTCGAAGTTCAGCCTTAAAGCACCAGAGCGAAAATTTATAAAAATGCACTTCCCAATTAAAAAGAAGTGCATTTTTTTTTGATATGACCGGTAATGACATAATTAAACATATTGAAGATTGGGCACCGAAAAGCATAGCATGGGAGCGGGATAATGTTGGATTGCAAATCGGCTCTCTTAAAAGAAAGGTAAGCAACGTAATGCTCTGCCTTGATGTAACGCAGAATGTAGTTGATGAGGCAATAAGAAAAAAATGCAATTTTATATTTAGTCATCATCCTTTACTGTTTCACTCAATGAAAAGTATCAACACGGATGATGATGAGCACTCATTGATTATTGAAAAACTAATTAAAAACAATATTACTCTTTATTCAGCACACACCAATTTAGACTTCACTTTAGGCGGCGTAAGTTTTGAACTCGCCAAAACACTAAAACTTAAAAATATAAAATTCCTTGAAAACTTAAAATCCGAACAACTTAAGCTTGTAGTTTTTATTCCTAAAGATTCGGTCGAAGAAGTTGCGGATGCAATCTTTAATTCCGGCGGCGGCGCCATTGGCAATTATTCAAATTGCAGCTTTAGAAGCAGCGGAACAGGTACATTTAAAGGTTCAAAAGAATCTAACCCGGCAATAGGTGAAAGAGAAGAATTGGCTATTGTTGATGAAGTTAAATTTGAAGTTTTAGTTGATAAGTCCAAATTAAGCAAAGTTGTTTCGGCAATGTTAAACGCTCACCCTTATGAAGAAGTTGCGTATGACATAATTCCAATTGCAAATGAAAACACTGCATACGGGATGGGTGCAATTGGTAATCTTGAAAAAGAATTAACAGAAAAAGAATTTTTAGTGTATGTTTCCCAAAATTTAAAATTAAAAAATCTTCGCTATACAAAAGGTCAAAGCAAAAAAATTAAAACCATTGCAGTTTGTGGAGGCTCCGGCAGCGATCTTTTCAAACAGGCTATTCAAAAAAATGCAGATGCGTTTATCACGGCCGATATTAAATATCACACTTTTCAAGATGCACAAAATAAAATTTTACTAATTGATGCCGGACATTTTGAAACTGAAATTCATTCTCTAAATGCTGTTAAAGAAAAGCTGCAGCAATTAATGAGTAAAAAAGTTAAAGCAAATATTTATAAATACAGCGGTTCGACAAACCCGATAATTTTTTATAACAACTAAGGAGCATAAATAAATTGATTGACAGATTAAAAACCCTATATGAATTGCAATTGATTGACGACCAGCTTGACGAGCTAGAAGAATTGCGTGGGGATCTTCCTAATGCTGTTGAAGCACTGGAAAACAAGATAAAAAATTTGAAGGCTGATATTTCTGAAAAAGAAAAAGAACGTAAAGAATCTTTGAAAAAAAGAGAAGAAAATGAAGAAGAAGTAGAAAAACTAAAAGCAAGCCAACAAAAATTCAAAGCGCAACTTTACCAGGTTAGAAATAATAAAGAATACGATGCACTGACTAAAGAAATTGATCATACCGAAGAACAGGCAACTAAACTGGAAACTGAGAATACTGCTCTCGAAGACTTAAGTGAAAAATTAAGTGTTGAGGTTGAAGAGGTTGCACCGCAGCTTGAAGAACTTAATAGTGAATTAAAAGTTAAGCAAGCAGATTTGAAGGAAATCGTTAAAGCAAATGAAAAAGAAGAATCAAAACTTAAGGTATTAAGGGAATCTACCGTTTCGAAAATCAAAAAGCCTGACTACTCTGCATATATGAGAATTAGAAAAGCTAAAAAAGGTAAAGCTGTTGCAACTATTAGAAGATCGGCCTGTTCCGGATGTCATAATATAGTTCCTTCACAAAGACAGCTTGAAATTCGTAGAAACAACCGTTTATTTTATTGTGAATATTGTGGAAGGATTTTGGTTTCTCAAGAAGTTTCTGAATCTTTTGAAGATTAAAACTTTATCCCCTTCCATTATCCTCGTACCGACACAAAATGTCGGTACGTAAAAGGATAAATGCTATAAATAGTTTTTACACTAACTAATAATGTAAAATAGGACCGCTACTAAACTTGCGGCTAAACAAATTTTCAGCAACGGCCCCAAACCACGATTACTAAATATTTTTTAATAACTATCGTTAGTTATTATTACCTTCCCTTTAAAAACTCTATAAATGAAAATTGTATAGCCAATTACAAGCGGCATTCCAATTAAAGCAATGATAAGCATTGTAGATAATGTTCTTTGTGTTGAAGAAGCATTATAAATGGTTAAGCTGTTAGCCAGATCGATACTGGAAGGAACAAGCATCGGGAATAAACTTACAGCAAACAGCAAAATTACAACACCTATCATAACGGAAGACGATGTAAAAGCGAGTCCAAACTTTTTTGCTTTAAGTGAAATTGGAATTGATATTATAGATGTAAACATGGCTAAAAACAAAATCCAGAAAAGGAAATTCTTTAATAAACCTTCAAATAAATATGGTGCTGTAAAGAATGTAGCCAAAGTTGCTAATAAGTAAAGAACTACAAAAGCAATCCATGTTTTATTTGCCCAATTACTCATTCTTTCCTGCTGCACTCCTTCAGACTTTAAAGTTAAATAAATTGCTCCGTGCATGGTTAGCATAACTAAACTCAAAAGGCCAATTAGAATTGAGTAAGGATTCAATAAACCCAAGAATGAAATTGAGGAAACAACATTTCCGTCTTTTAATTCAACAGGCAGACCTTTCATAATATTTCCAATAGCCACGCCATACAGTAACGCAGGAACGAGGCTTCCAAGTGCAAATGCAAGATCCCAATATTTTTTTGATTTTGGAGTTACCATGTATTTTCTGAATTCAAACGAAACTGCTCTAAATATTAATGCCGTTAATAAAAGCATAAATGCTAAATAGAATCCACTGAATACTGTTGCATATACTATTGGGAAAGCAGCAAATAAAGCCCCTCCGCCTGTTAACAGCCAAACTTCATTTCCGTCCCAAACAGGGCCAATTGCATTAATATTTACTCTTTTTTCATTTTCATCTTTTGTAAAAAGATGAATTATCCCAACTCCTAAATCAAACCCATCAAGTATTGCATATCCGATAACTAGTACTCCAACGAGTACAAACCAGATTATATTTAAATCGATCATGACAATACCTCCTTCCCGGTAAGTTCATCAGGGCCATGCTTTATCTTTTTAACTAAAAGAAAAATTAATACTGTGGCTAATAAAATGTATATCAAACCAAAGAGAATGATTGAAAAAATAATTTCTCCTGCCCCAACTGTAATGGAAGCAGCTTCACTCGTTCTCATAAGTTTGTAGACTATCCACGGCTGTCTTCCTACTTCTGCCGAAATCCATCCTAATTGGCAGGCAAACAATGGAAATGGAATAGCATAAACTAAAAGTTTCAAGAATTTTTTACTCTCCCATAATGTTTTTTTATAAAGCTTATACACAGCAATTGCCATTATAAGAATAAACAACATTCCTAGTGCAACCATATTGTGGTAAGAGACAAAAGTTAAAAACAATGGAGGAATATCATCTTTTGAAAATTCATTTATCCCTTTTATCTTCGCATTAACATCGCCAAATGCCAGCCAGCTAAGTAATCCCGGAACCTCAACCGGTGCTTTAAGTAATGGGGGAGGTGTTGTTGGAAAAGCAAAAATTGCGATTGGGGCATGCTCTTGAGAAGTATATAATCCTTGTATTGCAGCAAACTTCTCCGGTTGTGTTTTTGCAACTTGCTGCCCGGAAATATGGCCAAAAGGAAATACCTCAAGTAAGGTAACTACCAACCCAAAAATAGCTGCAATTTTTAAAGCCTTCTTGGGAATTTCCCCGCCTTTATTTTTATAAATAAGATACGCGGATACACCTGCCATAAAGAAGGCACCAGAAATTAAAGCTGCATCAACAGTATGAAAAAATCTTGGAAGTGTTGAAGGATTAAAAACTGCTGCCCAGAAATCTGTTAATTCGGCTCTGCCATTCTGTATTATGTAACCTGCTGGGGTCTGCTGCCATGAGTTTGCAACAATTATCCAAAATGCAGAAATTGTAGCACCAACAGCAACCATCAACGACGAAAACCAATGAACTCCTTTCGAAACTCTATTGCGTCCGAATATGTATAAACCTAAAAAGGTTGATTCGAGAAAAAATGCAAACACACCTTCAGCAGCTAATGGGGCACCAAATATGTCACCTACAAATTTTGAATACTCTGCCCAATTAGTGCCAAATTGAAATTCCATAACTATACCCGTGGCAACACCTACTGCGAATATCAATCCGAGAAGCTTGCCAAAAAATTTACCAATTGCGATATAAATTTCGTCTTTCTTTCTCCATCCAATTGTTTCTACAAGAACTAGTAACCATGATAAACCAATTGTAATCGGAGGAAAGAAGAAGTGAAAGCCAACAGTCATTCCAAACTGAAATCTTGCTAACAGAACAGGATCCATATTAAGTTATCTCCTCTTTTATTTATTGTATGATTAGATAAGAATTATTTATTCTTACTTACAATTATTTTTCTTTCTTCGTTTTCTTTATAAAGCTGTTCAATGGATTTGCTGGAAAGGATTTCTTTTAATTTCATTTGTGCTTCACACCAAATTGTATGTACTGTACACCACCTATCATCGGAACAAAATGCTTTGTCAATTAAACACTTATTCAATGCCAGCTTGCCCTCTACGGCTTCAATAATATGTAAAGGTGTAATTGAAGAGGCAGGTTTCCCAAGCTTTATGCCTCCGCCAATTCCTCTTTGAGATTGAACCAACCCGCCATAAGATAATTGCGCTACTATCTTTCTTAAAAATTTTTCCGGGATGTTATTGGATTTGGAAACTTCTGAGATGCGGAATACTGAATCATCCTTCCCCGACACCAGATGTATCATCGCCCTTATTGCATATTCCCCAGTTAATGTTAACTGCATAGTAAAATAAAATTGTTGTTTTAAATATGACAAATTTTGTCACATTTAACAAATAAAAAGCTATTTTTACAAAAGAAAATTCTCATTGTTAACTATTCTTTAACCCTGTTTTAAGTAAACTTATTTATTATATTTACACAAAGAATAAATTTAGTTTAACTAAACAAGTAATTGGCAAAAATCGTAAAATAGTATTACGATTTTAATTTTAAGAATAAAAAAATAGATTAATCATGGCAGTTGCTACTCCGATTTATCGGGGTGGAGGAAAGTCCGAACTTCACAGAACAGAGCGCCGGGTAACGCCCGGGTATTAATCCGGCAACGGATTGATAACGGAAAGTGCCGCAGAAAATATACTTCCCCAACTTTTAGTCGGGGTAAAGGTGAAAAGGCAGGGTAAGAGCCTACCGTCCCGATGGTAACATCGGGAGCTTGGTAAACCCCGCTCGAAGCAAGGTCAAATAGGAAAGTCCTCCTGGTTTTTATCGGGACAAAGTTGTTCGCTTTGAATGGCTTTCGGGTAGACCGCTAGAGTCTCAAAGTAATTTGAGAACAAGACAAATAATTGCCATCCCAATTAATTTGGGATTACAAAATTCGGCTTATATGATTAATCTGCTTTTTGTTCTTTTGATTATCTTAAACTGACTACCGACTGGTAGATTGGATAATTTTATGTTGAATAAGCGTTGGAAGATTAAAGACGTTTATGATGATTATGCTGTAAAATCCCTTTCCGACTCATTAAACATCTCTGAGGTTCTATCTAAGCTCCTAGTTCTAAGAAGCATTAATAATTTTACTCAGGCAAAAACTTTTTTTAGGCCTGCATTAGATTCTCTTCATGATCCATTTCTTATGGATGGCATGGAAGAAGCAACAACACGAGTTATACAAGCTATAACAGAAAATCAATTGATTTGTATTTACGGCGATTATGATGTTGATGGAACATGTTCGACTGCTTTGCTTTATATGTTTCTTAAGGAGCTTGGGGCAAAGGTTGAGTATTATATTCCTAAAAGATTAAATGAAGGATACGGACTTTCGCCGGCAGGGATTGATATAGTTCATGCAAAGAATACATCACTTTTAATTTCTGTAGATTGCGGCATAACTGCCATTGATGAAACTGAGTATGCTAAAAGTTTAGGTATCGATGTTATCATTTGCGATCATCATCAGCCCAAAGAACAAATTCCTGGTGCAGTAGCTGTATTAGATCCTCTCAAACCCAATTGTAATTATCCATTCAAATATTTATCCGGAGCTGGCGTTGCTTTAAAACTTGCTCAAGGGGTGGGAGAAAGAATTGGAAAAAGAATTTTACCACTAAAGTTTCTTGATCTTGTAGCATTAGCTGGTGCCGCCGATATTGTTCCCCTGGTTGATGAAAATAGAATTTTAGTTAAAGAAGGTTTAAATTTAATAAATGAAAATCCACGCCCTGGAATTTTAGCTTTAATTAAAATCAGCAATATGGAACCTGGAAATCTAACATCAGGGCAGATTGTTTTTACAATTGCTCCACGAATTAATGCAGTGGGACGATTGGGGGATGCACAAAGAGCAGTGGAGTTATTAATTACTGAAGAAAAATCAAAAGCTCTTGAACTTGCAAAGATATTGGAATCTGAAAATTACCAGCGTAGAAAAATTGATGAAACAACTTTTATTGATGCTTTGGATATCGTTCAAACCTCATTGGACATGGATGAAAATATTCCCATTATTCTGCACCAAGAAAATTGGCATCCAGGAGTTATAGGAATTGTAGCCTCCCGCTTAGTTGAAAGATATTATCGCCCAACAATAATGCTTACAACTATTGATGGAATCGCTAAAGGTTCTGCAAGAAGCATTTCAAATTTTAATATTTATGAAGCACTTCAAAAATGTGAAGATCTTTTAATTCATTTTGGAGGCCATCAAGCAGCTGCAGGCCTTGCAGTAGAAGTTGAAAAAATCGAAGAATTTAAGACTAAGTTTAATCAGGTTGTTAAAGATTCAATTTCAGAAGAAGATCTGCTGCCTGAACTTCATATTGATTCGAAAATAAAATTTTCTGAAATTACACCCAAATTTTTAAGAATTATTGATCAGTTTTCACCTTTTGGACCGGGGAATATGCGTCCGGTTTTTTTATCCGAAGATGTGCATGCAGTCAGCTCAAGAATCGTTGGCACAAACCATTTGCTATTAAGTTTAAAGCAGGAATGCAGTGATAAAGTTTTCGACAGTATAGGATTTAATCTTGGTGAATTTTATGAGCAAATAAAGAATAATAATGTTGCTTTTAATGTTGTATATTCTGTTGATAAAAGTGTTCGAGATAGAAGAACTTTCCCCCAGTTTAAAATTAAAGACA
>CAZRMA010000147.1:0-8732 GCA_964600655.1 uncultured Ignavibacteriaceae bacterium | reverse complement strand
CTTTGGCAAAAAAAAGTTGGAGTTTAACTAAGCCTGGTGGTGGTATACTCTGGTATGATTTTACTTACGATAACCCTAGAAATAAAGATGTAAAGGGAATCCCGTTGAAAGAAATTCGAGAATTATTTCCTGAAGGAAAAGTTAGTTGCCGGAAATTAACCTTAGCTCCACCAATTAGTAGACTAGTTACAAAAATTCATCCATCGTTATATAATGTCTTGAATGTTTTTCCTTTTTTAAGAACACATATACTTTGTTGGATTGAGAAAGAACATTAATCAAATTAAAAAATTATGAAATCAAATTTCATCCAATTTCACAAACCATATCAAAACGAAGAAGAAATAAACGAAGTTATTGAAGCTATCAAATCCGGCTGGTGGACAACGGGCCCAAAAACATTAAGATTTGAAAGTGAATTTAATAAATTTATCGGATCCAAATATTCCGTTTCGGTAAGTTCGTGGACTGCAGCAGCTCACCTTGCTCTTGAAGCTATTGGATTAAAACCTGGTGATGAAGTAATTATTCCTTCAATTACTTTTACAGCTACAGCAGAAATAGTATGTTACTTTGGAGCAAAACCTGTAATAGTTGATATTCAAGAAGAAACACTTAATATTGATCCAATTGAAATCGAAAAAAAAATAAATCAAAAAACTAAAGCAATCATTCCTGTTCATTATGGCGGACAGCCATGCGATATGGATGAGATAAATATAATTGCGAAGGAAAATAATTTAAAAGTTATTGAAGATGCAGCCCATGCATTGCCATCATTCTATAAAAATAAAAAAATTGGAACACTCAGCGATGTAACATGTTTTAGCTTTTACGCTACAAAAACCCTTGCAACCGGGGAGGGTGGAATGATCTGTACTGACGATGAAGAAATTGCTAAAAGAAGTTCCATTATGAGGCTTCACGGAATTGATCGCGATGCCTGGAATAGGTATTCAGAAAAAGGTTCATGGTATTATGAAGTGATTGCTCCGGGCTACAAATATAATTTTACTGATATCCAGGCTGCCTTAGGAATAGCTCAATTAGGTAAAATTAATAAAATGCTAGATTTGCGCAAAGAAATTTATAATGAGTATAATTCAGCGTTCAAAAAAAATGAACTTATCAAAATTTTTAAGATCAAAAAAGACAGGGAGTCATCACATCATCTTTATCCAATTCTTATAAATTTTGATGAGCTTAAAATTAATAGGTCTCAATTCATTGATGAATTAAAAAAAATGGGAGTTGGAAGTAGTGTCCATTTTATTCCTTTGTATATACACCCATATTATAAGAATACTTTTAATTTAATTCAGAGTGATTTTCCAGTTTCCGAAAGAGTCTTTCCAAATCTTATTTCGCTTCCTATTTGGCCAGGCATGATTAAGGAACAGGTTGAAAAGGTTGTCTTTTCCGTTGAAAAAACAATATCCAATTTTTTAAAATAGTGTCATTTATTAGAATTATTTTATTAAAAACGGTAATTAATTCAGTTTTTAGGTAGTTTTAAGCAACTACAGAATTTTATTTATGTACTTATCTTTGAAAAATGTCTTGGATTTTTTTATTTCTTTTTTGGCTCTAATTTTGCTCTTTCCTGTATTTGTAATTATAGCTATTGCAATAATAATTACATCAGGTTTTCCAGTGTTTTATATTCAAAAAAGGGTGGGTAAAAACTGGAAAGAATTTAAGGTAATAAAATTTAGAACGATGATAAGGAATGCGGATAAACTTGATGTGAATTTATCCTCCTCAGATGACAAAAGGATGACTAAAATCGGAAAATTCTTAAGAAAATTTAAAATAGATGAGCTTCCGCAATTTGCAAATGTATTTATTGGAAATATGAGCATTGTTGGCCCCAGGCCGGAAGTTTATAAATATGCCAGTCACTTTAAAAATGATTATTCTATTATACTTTCTATAAAACCTGGCATTTCAGATTATGCTTCACTTGCATTTAGAAATGAGGAGCATCTTTTAAGTAATAAAATTGATAAAGAGGAATATTACTTAAATGTTATTCTGCCTGAAAAAATTAAACTATATAAGAAATATTTAAATGATATTTCTTTTTTTGTTGATATTAAAATTATATTTGCTACAATAAAAACTATTTTTAAATGAAAAAAATTATAACCAATATTTTGTATCCGTCTTTTCTTAAACGAAAAATAGTATTTATACTTTTTGATGTAATTGCGTTTTCTCTTTCCCTTTATTGGTCTTTTCAGATCAGGGACCAGTTTAATGGCTTTGATGGATTAGAAGGACATATTCTCATTTACATGCTCATATTTGTTGCAATAAAACTGTTGGTATTTTATTCCCTTAAATTATATAATATCTCATGGCGGTTAGTATCGCTGCAAGATGTCGCAAATATTAGTAAAGCTTGTTTATTAAGCAGCGGTATTTTATTTATACTAATTTACGGTTCTCAATTAAAAATGTTTTCAGGCTTCCCGAGAAGCATTTTAGCCATTGATCTGGTATTAACTTTTCTTTTTTCATCAGGCCTTAAAATTTCTAAGCGAATGTACGTTGAAGTAATGCGCCAAAGCATCGGTGTATCGGAATTAAAACGAACTCTAATAATCGGTGCCGGCAGCAGTGGAGAGCAGCTTTTAAGAGATATTAACAGAAGTCCTAAGAGAAATTTTCATCCTGTCGGATTTGTTGATGATGACCAGGTAAAACAAAATATGTATCTGCAAGGTATACGAGTTTTAGGTAAAATCAGCCAGTTGAAAGAAATAATAAGCAAGTATAATATTGAATCAATTTTAATTTCGGTTCTTTCTGCTGATCGCCAATTTCATAGAAGGATCTTAAACATTGCACGTGAATCCGGGATAACAGATGTTAAAGTTGTAAATTCTGTAAATGATACTTCGAATTCATTACAGGTTGGAGTGAAAGATATTCGTGACATCGACTTAAGTGATTTAATAGGCAGACAGGCTGTTTCCATAAATACAAAAGAAATAATTGGATTTTTAAACGGCAGAAGAGTTCTTATTACCGGGGCTGCCGGTTCCATAGGTTCTGAAATTGCGAGCCAGGTATTAAGTTATCATCCGGAACAAATCGGAATTTTGGATATAAATGAAAGTGATCTGGCAAATCTTGAATTACAGCTTGCACGTTCATTCCCATCTACTAAAATCCAAATGTTTTTATGTGATATTTCAAATGAACAAAAAGTTGAAAGAATTTTAAGTGAGTTCAAACCGGATACAATTTTCCATGCCGCTGCTTATAAACATGTACCGGTTATGGAAAAATTCCCGGAAGAAGCCGTAAGAGTTAATATTTTGGGAACAAAAATTTTATCCGACTTATCGATTGCTTATGGCGTTAAAAACTTTATTTTAATTTCAACTGATAAAGCGGTGAATCCTACCAGCATTATGGGAGCGTCTAAAAGAATTGCAGAACACATCGTAACCGGTGCAGGTAAGCATGGGTCAACAAATTTTGTTGCAGTTAGATTTGGAAATGTAATCGGCAGCAGGGGAAGCGCATTACCCATTTTTATTGAGCAGTTAAAAAACGGCGGGCCTATAACTATAACCCATCCGGAAATGAAAAGGTTTTTTATGACGATTCCCGAGGCAGTAGCGTTGGTACTTCAAGCAGCTGTATCCGGACGAAGCGGAGATGTATTTGTTCTTGATATGGGTGAACCCATTAAAATAGTTGACCTTGCAAAGGATTTGATATTGCTAAATAATTTGATTCCTGGTAAGGATATTAAGATTGAATTTACAGGAATTCGTGAAGGCGAGAAACTTTATGAAGAGGTTCTGACCGCAGAAGAAGGAGTGATAGCTACAAATCATAAGAAAATATTTAAAGCACGGTTAGTTTATATGCACAACAAATCATCCATCGATTTTATGATCGAAGACTTTAAACAATTAATTGGTAACGCAACTAAAAAAGAATGGTTGTTATTGTTCAAAAACTATGTTCCTACTTTAAATGCAGAAGCTGTTTATGAGAATTCTGAAGATGACTCAATGGGTTTTAACACCATCAAATCTTCATTAAAGTAATTTTGTTAAAGCAAATATTTTTTTTATCATCCTTTCCAATTTCATTTCAACCTGATGAGACAAATTTCAGTTTGTAAAATTTTATTGATTGTTTTTTCCCTCCTTTGTATTCATCCAGCCGTCCTTTTTGCTCAAGTAGAAAATATCCCTGCTGATCATCCAGTTTATTTATTCTTAAAGAAAATGCAGGTACAGGGAATTATAAATGATTATAATGATGTTATCATTCCTTCATCAAGAAAAAATGTAGCAGAACTGCTTTCTGAAGTCGAAAAGAATAAATCAAAATTAACGGATGTTGATCTTGGATTTTTACAAAGAATGGAAGAAAAGATTTTTATTGATCACAATTTGTCCAATCATGCCGTGAACTTATTCGATGGATTCCCTTCAGAATTTATTCCGAATTTAATTACCAATAAACAAAAGCATTTATATTCATATAAAGATTCATTAGTCTCATTTTTTATTGAACCGTCATTGGAATATAAATACATATACAGCAGTTCTAATAAAAATAATTCTTCTCTTTTAGACTTTGGCGGGATTGCAAAAGGTTCCTATGATAATTGGTTTGGATTTTATGTAAAAGCAACAAATGGTATCCAAGCTGGAAACCGTGCAACTGCAAGATTGGATCAAAGAGTTGAGCAAAGTTTTACATTCAATAATACGGGATTGAATACTTTTGACAACACTGAAGGGTATCTAAGGTTTCAAAACGGTATAGTAAATCTTCAGCTTGGAAGAGAAAAAATATTATGGGGAACAGGTTATTTAAACAAGCTTCAGCTTGGGGAAAATCCGCCGTTATTCGATTTTGTGAAATTCAATATTGCATACAAATCTTTAAGCTACTCATTTTTACATGGCTGGCTTGTTCACCCCAGAATTGATTATCATGTAGATTCATTGGATTTGGACATACGTACTAAACCTTCAAAATATGTTGCCATAAGCCGGCTAAATTATAACCCTGTTTCATCATTGAATTTCGGTATTTCTCAATCTATAATTTATTCAAACCGTCCTTTTGAGTTAGCTTATTTAAATCCATTTTTATTTTGGGAATCAGCACAAAGATCAATGAATGATCTTGATAATTCATTTCTAACTTTTGATGGAAGATTTTTATTAACGGATGGTTTAGAGATAAATTCTTCAATCATGTTTGATGACATAAATTTTAAAAGATTATTTAAAGGTGAATGGGCAGGAAGTAACAACGGTACTGCCTGGCAGATAGGCAGCTTCTTTACAAAACCGATTCTCCCGGATAACTTTATTCTTAGAATTGAATATATACAAATTAGGCCGTACATTTTTTCACATCCTGGAGGTTATGCTGATCTAACTTATACTTCAAACGGTTATTTGTTGGGAACAAATCTACAGCCCAATTCAACATTATTTTCTCTCAAACTTGATTATCAATTCACATCAAAAATTTCTGCTGCGATTAAATTTGATCATCAACTTCACGGAAAAAATGTGTACAATAAAAATGGAAATTTAATCCAAAATGTAGGAGGAGATGTTTTCCAGAATTATAGATATGATGATCCGTCGTTCTCATATCTGCTTGATGGAATCAGAGAAGTCAATGATGAACTAACTTTTAATTTTGAGTATGAAATGACTTACGGAATCTATTTTGATTTTGTTTATCAGCATCAAAGATATTCGTCTAAGAGTGCTATAAAAAATGGAAATAATTTTTGGGCATCGCTTAAATTAAATTTTGAATAAATAGTAATTTCAATTAGATAAGTATTTGTAATAATTAGAATTGGCAATTTTTCTCCCTTGTACTAAATCACACAAAAATCTATGTTGTACGCTGAAATTGAAAAAGGTTTTTAATGAAGTTAGTCTTTTTTTTACTACTTTTAGTTTTTATTGAATCGCCCATATGGGGACAAGAATACCAGGTTGTTGAATCGAAATCAGATCATATTATAGTTGAATTTAATTTTAAAAATCAATTTCCTTTAGTTGATAAAAATATTGATAGCAAAACCTTCACGGCCATTAAAAGTGACGAACAATCCGCTGCGAAAATTGGCGAACCGAATTTGCCAAAAGTTGATGTGAATATTGGTGTGCCGAGAGTTTCAAAGCCGACTTTAATGATCTTGAATTCTGAAAAAAAATCATTGCCGAATAAATTTGTTATTCCTTTTTCGGATTCCCTAATTGATGGTTCAAAACCAGAAACTTTTCAAAAAACTATTTACCAAACTAATAAGTTTTTTCCTGAAGTAAATTCTAAGATATCCAACGATTTTGTTTTTAGATTTTCCAAAATTATTACCTTAAGTGTTTATCCTTTCCAGTTCAATCCTGTTACACGTGAATTAATTAAAAATGAAAAGTTGATAATTAGAATTAATTTTAATTCTTCACAGACGACTATGAGGTATAATGCTGTCAAGGATAAAACTGATTCGGAAATTTTAAAGTCAACCGTTATTAATTTTAATGAGGCCAAAAGCTGGATAAGTAAATCTAGCAACTATACTTCAAAACCAGTTTCTGATAATTACTGGTATAATCCGCAAAAGGATTATTATAAAATTTATTTGAAGGACAAAGGAGTTTATAGATTATCTTATGATTATTTGATCAATGCCGGAGTACCTATACAAAATAGTAATGTTAATAAGCTGCAGATATTTAACGATGAAAAAGAAATACCAATTTATGTTAAAGATGCGGATTCTAATAGTGTTTTCAATAGTGGAGACTATGTTGAATTTGTGGGATATCCACCTAAACCATCACCATACGCCCGGCTAAATATTTATAACAATTCGAATGTGTATTGGTTTTCATATCAAGCTGATACCTCAGGAATGCATTACAAACAAATTGATGGGACGCCAAAAAATTGGGTTTATGATTTCCAGATGACTAAGAATGTGATACACTATGAAAAAGATTCTTTGTATGAACGTTTAGGACATGCGGCAGATGATAAACGCGATTATTGGATGTGGGGAAAATCTTCAGGCCAAAATGGTACTCTTTTAAATGCATTCTCAGCAAATTTTTTATCACCTCCAAATCTTTTTCTAGATTCCACAAAAATTACCGTTCGTGTAAATATGCATGGCATGACAACAAATGATCGTGTTAATCCAGATCACAAAGTTAAGGTTTCATTAACTTCCCAACTAATAGGGACCTTTACATGGGATGGACCAACAGCAGCAACTTTTGAAACCACAATTGATTTAAATAATACTCACATTTATCCTGACGTTAATTATTTCCAGGTTGCAGCATACGGCGACATTCCGGTAGACCCCATCTATCCGTTGGCTACAAAATCGGATGAAATAAGAGTTGATTGGTTTGAATTTGAGTACTGGAGAGAGCTGAGATCCAATGGGAATAATTATATTTTTAAAAGCACGCCGGGTTATAATGGAATGACAAGATACAATGTCTTTAAATGGCAAGAAGATAATATGAAGATTTTCATTCCTCAAAATGGTGAAATCATAACTAATGCAAATATTACTCATGATGTTTATGGAAGTACTTTATTTGGGTATGATGTTGAGGATACAACTGAATTTTTTTGTACTGCAGAAAATTATTTTTTACGACCAGATTCCTTAGAAAAAGACAGTCACATTTCTGATTTAAGAAATACTGCTAATGGTGTTGATTATATTATTATAACTCATGAAAAATTTTTATCGATTGCTGAACAACTCTATAATTTGAGAAGTAAAGATTTTCCGGATACCTCAATCCAAAATCCAAGAATTAAAGTTGTGCAAATACAAGATATTTATGATGAATTTTCAGGAGGTCTGTTAAATCCATTTGCCCTTCAAAAATTTGTTAAATATGCTTTTGAAAATTGGCAGTCGCCTGCCCCGTCTTATGTTGTATTGATCGGAGATATGAGCTATGATTATCGTGGGTTACTAGCTGACAGTCGTCCGAATTTTATTCCTTCAATTCCATATCATGCCTATACCTACGGGCAATCTGCAAGTGACAATAATATTGTAACGGTAAGTGGAAACGATTTAGTTCCAGACTTGGCTATTGGAAGATTGTCCATTGAAACAGTTGAAGAGGGGGAAATATTATTACAAAAATTAAGTGCTTATCCAGGAGATAATTCAAAAAAATGGAAGCAAAATGCTTTGCTAATAGCTTCAGGGCAAAATAATGCTGATGAATTAGTACACAATTTTAATGACGAAAGTCTGCTTCTCGAAAACACTTACTTGATTCCAAATGGATTCACCGCTACGAAAGTTTTTAGATACCCTAATAAATCAACGCATTTTCCTTTTAAAGGAGATGGGCCTGAAATTCGGGAAGGATTTAATAAGGGGGCGGTATTGGCAAATTATTACGGACATGGAGGCAGTGCACAATGGGATCTAGTTTTTCTTAATGATGATATTTATGAATTAAAGAACGGGGAAAGGCTGCCATTTATTAGCAGTGTAACCTGCTACACAGCACACTTTGATAACCAGGATGCATTCGGTGAAAAATTCCTTAAAGTACCGGATAAAGGATGCATCGCTTTTTGGGGAAGTTCCGGGCTGACCTGGTGGACAACGGGGGTTTATATAAATAAATTATTTTATGATGAAATTTTTTCCAAAGAGGAGTATATATCAGGCAAAG
>CAZRMA010000146.1:0-8737 GCA_964600655.1 uncultured Ignavibacteriaceae bacterium | reverse complement strand
TTTTTGCTTCTGCTTTGCCTAACTCGTTCTGAGAGTTTGTGAAAAGATTTTTAAGAAGGTAAGATTAACCTTCAAAGTAAAAAATAGGCAAATTGTAAAAGAGAATTGTGAGTTGTGCGTGCATAGCAAAAATAATAGGGATATTGGGTTGGGGAGCTGGCCCCTCCGCATACCCACTTATATTCTAAGGAGTTATATTGACTCCTTATAATATTCTTACGATAAATGCCTTTGAAACAGCTAATTTCGGTAGTGCCCTAATTTGAAGGTCGCTTTTTTGAAAAGCTATTGACTTTTAAATTAGTGTCACTCCGACCTTTAATAATTAAAAATCGGAGTATAAAATGAAAAAGAAAATTGAGCCCTTTTTAAGTATGGATAAATGGACAAGAAATGAAAGGGTATATGAATTTCTTTTAAAAATGGAGGACTGGGCGATTTAATATTAAAAGATAAAAAGAGAAAGCAGCCAATGGCAGGTATACTGGATTTATTATTACAAGACTCTTTTATAAATTGATTATTGATTGGGCGAATAAACACCTATTTTGGCTTAGGATCTTTAATATTTAAAGTGTGGTGATAACACCTTATTAAAAATCTTTTATTGGTGAGATATGAAAACATTAATTGTGTTTCTATTACTCATCCCATCTCTCGGGATATACCCTCAATGGACTGCTCTTGATGGTCCACATCCAAACAGATTAACTTCAATTGCAATTAATTCGGGCACAGGCAGAATTTATGCTACTGGAATTGATGTAGCCAGGCATTACTCTGATGATGAAGGCAGCAATTGGGTGCCTATTTCAACAGGTGATGATTTTTCATGCTTAGTCAAGGATAGCTATGTATTCTGGGGAACCGATGGAGGAGGAGTTATGAGAACAAACTTATCAGGATCTGGATTTCAACAAGTACTTTTTGATATTAATGCTTCATTTATAAATTGCATAATAAACTTTAATGATACTATATATGTAGGTTCCCAGACGGGGTATGTTTACAGATCTGCCAACAACGGTGATACCTGGAATCAATTACCTAATCTCCTAAGTTATCATTCAGTTTTAGCAATGTCAGAAATATCAAATGAACTATATGTAGGAGTACAAAGTGGAGGAATATATAAACTTTCTACGAGCAGTAATAGTTGGATAAAAGTCACAACAAGTGATACAATTGCCGCTTTATCTTTTTATGCAATTATATATAATAATGGAACATTAATAGCAGGGACCAAGAACAATGGCATTTATATTTCGACAAATATGGGAAGTAACTGGAGCCAGAGTAATTTATCAATATCCAATGCTGGAACTGTATATTCATTAAATCAGGAAAATGGAATTGTTTATGCAGGTACTGAAAATGGCGGTTTATTAAAATCTACCGATAACGGACTGAACTGGCAGCCAATTAATGACACAAACAATCTGGCAGTTTATTGTTTTGCCTCAAATCAAAATAATTATTTCATAGGAACAAGTGATGGAATTTATAAATCCACTGACTCAGGCCTTACCTGGTCCTCAAGCTCAAATGGTATGATGGCAGGTAGTATTCGTGCATTATATCTGTATAATAATTATTTCTTCGCTATCGTTGGTCATAGCATTTTTAGAAGCAGTGATTTCGGGAATAATTGGCAGACCAAGTATTCAGATTTTGATAATCAAAGAATTTATTGTATGGCCAAAAACGATTATGGAATTTACGCCAACGGGCCAAAATATAATGAAAGTGTTATGAGATCAACTGATAATGGAAATTCCTGGCAAATTGCATCTTCAGGAATAAATAACTTTTCCGCGCAGGATATAATTAGCATTGGGAGTTATCTTTTTGCTGCAACAATTGATTCTCCTTATGTATATCGTTCAGGTAACAATGGAGATAATTGGGAAGGTAAAGGAAATGGGATCACTGTTAGTTAATATCCAATAAAATTTACAGCAAATGATGTTTATATATTTGTAGCTACAAATAAGGAAATTTTTAGAACTTCTGATATGGGAGATAATTGGCAATTGCTGCCAAAGCCAAATGTTGATCCAAGTTTCGAAATAAATTCAATTGCTGCCAAGAATGAAAATATATTTATTTCCACATTCTCTGGTATCTACCGTTCCACTAATAACGGAGATTCCTGGGAACTATTAAGCTTGAATACTGCTTATTGGCCAGACTGTTTATATTTTATAAACAATACAATATTTGCAGGATTTTTTAATGAAGGTCTTTTTTATTCAATCAATAACGGAGATACATGGACAAAGTATAATTCTGGTTTCCCAACGTGGATAACTATAAATTCAATAATTTCTGATGGTAATTTTATGGCAGTTGGAACCGTCTTTAACGGAATTTATACAAGAATGAATACCGTTGATATACCAAATGTAAGCGCAATAATCCCAACAGATTTTGAATTGTTTCAGAATTACCCGAACCCATTTAACCCAAGCACAATTATCAGGTACTCCTTGCAGAGAGAAAGCCAAATAACAATAAAACTATATAATTTATTAGGACAGGAAATAAAACAATTAATTAATACTACTAAATCCGCAGGCCATCATCAGATAACTTTCAGTGCTCGTAATTTAGCTTCGGGAGTTTATTTTTACAGAATTACTGCCGTATCAACTAATGGTAAAAAAGAATTTGTGGACACCAAGAAACTAATTCTATTGAAATAGTTTAGAGCTTAGTGGGTATTATTAGACTAATTGATGTTAAAAATTATAGCCCATAACTTAGTTGTTGGTAGGCTCTTCAATTATTTAGCTTATTAACAGAATTCAATAAATCCTCAGCTCTTAAATGGGAATATATTTTCTCTCTTGCCCTTATCCCTGAAAGTCTTTCACGGGGCTTATATGACCGTTTAAAATTAATTTTATATGCATATTTTAGTCATTCATTTTGCTTACAGAATTAATAATATGTCAGGTTCTCCTCTGCCTATTTAACTTAGCGGTTAAGTCTGGACGTATCACAATTGGCGGGCTTTTATTTTGTAGTATTTAGTTGTTTAAGGAATTTCTCAAGCTTTTCTCTCTCTTCCATATGTTCTATACAAGGACAATTCATTTTTTTATTATTAGCCAGCCTAAAGAGTGTTTCTTGTTTGACTATATCCCAAAACTTAGTATTATCGGGTAGAATATATTCTTGGTATTAAAGCGAGAAAAACTTCCTTTTATTCATATCAAAAAATATGAAAATTTATCTTGCAGGTTGCCTAAAGTATTATATTTTTCCTGATAAAAAGATAGCCTTATGTGCAGGAGATTTGGATTAAACCAGCCGACAAAAATAAAGTTATAGCGACACTTGAAGATGCGGGAATAGTAATAATTAATAAGCTGAAGAGTTTAATCAAACAATGACATATTCGGGATTAAAGAAATGTTTATTCTACTAAGTTTAATTATTGTAGTTTTTATGTTCTCCTTCTCTGCAAAAAGGGCTAACAAAAATCCTTTGCCCTGGATTATGTTAGGATTTTTTATATGGCTCGTTTTAGGTGGGTTTTTCCTATTTATCACTGTTACATTTATTCTGAATACAGATTCAATAACTGATACAATATCTTTAGAAAAGTGGGAAATGATGCTTCAAGGAATTTCTGCTATTATTATCACATTAGTTGCTTATATAATCCAGAAAAGACTTATAAGGTAATAAACCAATTATATAATTTATTTACCGAAGTCAGCAAATCTTCAGCTCTTAAATGAGAGTAAAATCATTGATGCTTATATACTTCACAAAACGCTAATATCTACGTATATCTACCTATTAGGTCTACGTATCATTACTGATTTCATTTGTTTCATTAATATGTATGTTATCTAAAAATAAGGGAGCCACAATGAAAAAGTTACTTCTTAGAAGTCTGTTAGCAATTCTTATATTACATTTTTCAGTCGGATGCGGAAGCATAGTACACGGGACTACACAAGATGTCCAAATAAACTCAAGTCCAGATGAAGCGGAAATCTGGATAGACGGGGCAAGAATGGGCACCACCCCAACTAATATAACTCTTAAAAGAAAGGGAGAATACCTTGTAACTATAAAGAAAGATGGATATAAAGAAGCAACCGTAAAAATTGCTCACGAAACTTCTTCTTGGATAATTGGTAATATAATTTTTGGGGGAATTATTGGATGTGGTATTGATTTCTTAAATGGTGGTGCTTATGATTTGACACCCGAAAGATTGGATGTGAGCTTAACAAAACTTTCAAATCTGGACGGTCAAACATTATTGATACCAGATAAGTACTATAACAGTGTTCGTGAAATAAGGTTTTTAGATGATAATGGTATTCCCCAAATTACGATAACTATAAAACCAGAATAGATATTTTTTATACTAAAATAAAATCCCCTGATGTTAAGAGGCAGGGGATACAATTAAAACAAATTAGTTATTCAACTTATTAACTGAATTCAGCAAATCCTCAGCTCTCAAGTGAGAATAAATTTCAGTCACTTTTATTTCTGAATGTCCGAGAAGCTTTGACACTTCAAATATGCTAACACCTGCCTGGACTAACCAACTTGCGAAAGTATGTTTATCAAGAATGAAAAGGATATGGAATAGCAGAGATGGATATTTAATTTTCCGAAAAGAATATGAGGGTAGTATCCTAATTTGAATTATGAATAATAAGAAAAATATTGGCTTTAAAAATATCATTTATTGATTATTCAAAAATGCCTTGCCAAGTGTCGACTTTTTTTTGCTCTAATCTATCTATTTAACCTCTTATAGAATATTATTTCCAACCCATTCTGAATTATTTTATTATTCAGAATTATGAAATGGTTTAAAATAAATATGCCTGTCCAAGATTCTGGGGAAGTCCTAAAATCTATTAGAAATATTATTAACTATGCTCACAAAGCAGACCCACAAAGAATTGCTTGTTTTACAAAAGTCGTTCACAACGGTTCAATCAATATTTTCTTAACTGAAGAAATTATTAAAGGTATTCCGGGTGTTTTAAGAGAAGAATATAATCTTCAAAAATGCGCTCCCCCTTCTCAAAAACCTGATAAGGAGGGTTCTTTTTTGACTTATCAATTTGGTTATTCCCATTTACTTTCAACTTCTGAAAAGAAGTCAGTAAGTCAAATAAAATCAACTTAAAATCGACATATCATTAAATTTCTATATTTTTTGCTGACTTTTTAATTATTCAGCCTATTGACAGAATTACGCAAATCCTCAGCTCTTAAATGAGAGTAAATTTGAGTAACTCTTATATCAGAAGGACCAAGAAGCTTGGAAACTTCGAATATGCTTACGACTTTTTGTACTAACCAACTTGCGAAAGTATGTCTTAGAGAATGAAAGTTAAGCTGTGGATTAAGTCCAGACTTCTTTACATATTTTTTAAATTTGTGGGATATATAACTTTGCGTAATCCTTTGACCGATGAGAGTAAAAATCAATTCACCTGTTTTATCCCTGTCTCTCTGTGTTAGAATTTGTAATGCCGTTAAATTAAGTGGAATGGTTCTTATCTTTTTGGACTTGGTGATGTTTGTGCTATTGCTAAGTATTAAATATTTTTCTCTGAAATTTATCTGTATCCATTCCAGAGTAAGTAATTCCATTTGCCTAAGCCCAGTATTGACTGCAAACCGGAACAAATCTTTTAAATCTTGATGTTCAACTATCCTCAGCAATATTTCAAATTCTGATTCACTAAAAAATAAGGGCTGTTTTTCAGGAACTTTGAACTTGTGAATTCCTTTGGCAGGATTCTCATTCAAATAGTTTTTACTTATTGCATAATTAAACATACCAGACAAATAGGCTTTCTCCCGTTTCCCAACATAAATGGAAGTCTGTTTTATTCTGTAGGCCATATATTCATTTATCTTTTGTTTGGTAAGTTGTGATAGGGGAGAGTCTCCGAAATAGTTATGTAGTGCATTTGCAGTGATTTTAATAGACTTTGTCGTATTAACGCTGTGGATGACTTCTGAATGCTTAAGGTATTCAAATGTGAATGCTCTAAGACTAATTGAAATGACTTTGGATGATATTCGCTTTTCAATTTCTTTACTGAAGTTTGAAAGAAATTTTAAAGCATCACTCTTGATTCGTGATTTAGTAGAAATACAGGTTTTCTTTCCAAATTGATTTTCATAGAACACATACCAAATACCATTCTTACGTTTAGAAAGGAACATATCAAAAACTCCTTTCTAAGTCCAAAGAATTGCTAATCACTAATCAAAATTGTAATCACAAGGACTTAACTCTATAGCTCAGTCGGTAGAGCAAAGGACTGAGAACCCCTGGCGGAAATGATTGACAGATTTCCTAGTCTGTACAAAACTGCTCAGTATTATCTACGACTATATAAATACACGTAGCTAAATCATTCCAGACTTCCAAACTAAATTAAATGGTATTTTGTTTTGTGTTTAACAGGGTTTGGTAATCTTTACCTTCCAATCTATAAGTATTTAAAATATAAAAGCTTAACCCAGTATGGAAAGTAATAGATTTGCGTGTACTTTTATTACTGCTAAATGTATATATGGGAAATTAGCCTGGAAGGTTTTAGTTACTATAGATCAGATTATACTTCTTGCGGTTCAATAAAATCCAACATTTCTTCTAATTTTACTAATTTATAAATATTGGAATTATGCATCCCCTTTTTGCGTTTAAGCTCAAACCCTTTGTCTTTCAAGAATGACTGGTTCTCATAAAGATCATTGATTGCTATTCTGGATGTTTTATCTGAAACACTAAATTGGTGCATTGTGAATTTAAGTAATTCTTTATTACTAATTTCACCGACGCCAAATTTTTGGAGCAGCATTTCAGACAATTCGGATAATTTGATTCTCTTATTCGATTGTATATCCTCAATCTCACTGCTATCTGCAAAGACCAATAAGCCAGTCTTTTCTGAACGTTTAATAAATTTTTCTTTTTGCCTTTTAACCAGCCGATTCTTGATTATTCGTAGTGAAAGAATTGGTGAATATTCATTCTTATAGCCGATTGATACTACTGTCGTTGCTTTATTAACGAATTCTGTTCCAATATGACCTCTTGCTTTCTTAGTCCCGTCTGGATTTTCGTGTATAACACCTATAACAGTAATCTCTTTATTTTCGGTCATATCATTTAGCTTGTCTAATAATATATTAGTTTCAGTTAAATCGTTAAAATTTGTCATACAATCGGTAATTACATCAAGAAACAGCACAAGGTGACTTGATGGGCACATAGCATTATCTATAAACATTTTTGTCTCCCTTAGTCTATCTTTTCTAAGTGTCTTTCGTAATGAGCCAGGTATAAAATTTTCCGGAATTTTCTTCGATGTTAGTCCTGCATTTTCTATGAGATGTTTCATAGCCGCAGGGAACTGATCTACTATTGGCCGTTCTGTATCAAGATACGCAATTGTATATTGATATTCTGGATTCGCATATAGGTTTAATGCAGGTGCACTCCCGGGATTTAATAATGCAGAAGCCAAATAAGAAGCAAAGTAGCTTTTATTTGTACCAAAGCCACCTTGAATTAGATTGATAGTATTTGGGAAAATGAATCCTGCACCATCAAAATTAAGAATAGGCTGGGGATAATCAACACCATTTAAAATAAGAGTTCTAATTTTTTTTGAATCTAAATAATCTCTTTCTTCCTTAATAACACTTTCCTGAATACCTTTAAGTGGTTCCATTTACATACTCCGTTAAATCTTTGAAGGGTTCAGGCAAAATCCATTTCTTTATAGAGTTTGATATTTCAGATAATTCTGAAGAGATTTTATCCACGGCTTTATCACCAGCGCTATCTCTGTCGAAAAGAAAGTAAATATTTGAATTTTTTAGCTTTTTGATTTGATCAAAAGGAAAACTATTAACTCCAGGAATGCCTATTGCTGGACAGCCTAATTGATTCGCTAAAATAGTATCAAATTCACCTTCACAAATTAAAATTTCTTTCTGGTTTTGATCTAGGACATCTATATTGAAGAACCTTTTGGTTGAAAGAGTCTTTGAAATATTATTTGGTGAAAGATATTTAGGGTAGTTCCCGTTATCTGAGTGATTGGCAAAATATCGACCCCTTAGAAATATTATCCTATCTTTTTTTAGGTATGGGATTATTATACGATAGTTGGTAAATGCAAATTTATATCTTGAAAATAACCCTGAGATTATTAACTCATCTTTTTGAAAGCAGTCCCTTAAAAATTGTTCTGCTAGATGAGGATCCTTTAAAGAAAATAATTTAAACTTTTCTATTACTTCGTTATTCAGATTTCTTTCTTGTGTTAAATAGTTCAGTACATCATCAGCCATACCCTGTTGTATCTCGAATTGATATAATGATTCAAATATTAGCCTTTGTAATTCTCTCCTTTTTTGCAGAATATACTGGTAAGCAAATTCCTCCGCTTTGTTCATTTTCACTTTTCCTTCATATTCCAAAATTGCCGCTCTTTCTTCAAATAATTCTCTTTCGCGATCTGATATAAAATATTTTTTAGTAGACTTTGAAGTTGATCTTGAAGCTGATGATTTAATTGTAATATCAGCTTTGGATGCCAATTCTTTTACCGCATCAGCTGTCGGCAAGCACCTATAATGTTTGAATAAATCTATCTGATCGCCTCCGACCCCGGCAGAAAAATCGAAAAATGAATCTGTATCGTGATAAATCATAACAGAAGCT
>CAZRMA010000145.1:0-8852 GCA_964600655.1 uncultured Ignavibacteriaceae bacterium | reverse complement strand
TTTTATGGAACCGCTTATGGTATTTTTAAGTTCTTTGAGAATGAGAACTTAGGTGAGATAATAGGCAGCCCTAATATTACCGTAAGAGACCGCACAAAAGGAAGAATTCAAGTAGGTTCCGATATCTCGGTAAAGCAAAGAGATTTTGCAGGAAATGTTATCGAAAATTTCTTCTCTACGGGCACAATAATTGAAGTTACACCTTATATCTATAAAGAAGATGATGTTAGCTATATTCTTTTAGATGTAAGTGTGGAAAGAAGTTCTTATGTACCGGATCCGACCACCACAATAATAAATAAAACCACAGCAAAAACTCAGGTTTTATTATTAAATGGTGAAGAAACAGTAATAGGCGGATTGTTCTTAAATGAAGATACAAAAGTCAGAACCGGAATACCATTCTTGAAAGATCTCCCATGGTGGGTTTTTGGAATAAGGTATTTAGCTGGTTCGGACGAAACTAATTCAAACAAAAAAGAACTTGTTATTCTCTTAAAAGCAGACTTAGTTCCCACATTAAAAGAAAGGTTAGAATCACCAAAGTTAACATCATCACCTGTTCAAAAAGAAATAAAAAATTATAGAGACAGGATTAAATATTACCAATTTAATCAAACGGAAACTAGCGAAACGAAAAAGTGATGAGATCAATCCTGATAGTTGATGATGATATCAATTTATGCAAGGCACTTAATGATGAATTGATTGAAGTCGGATACGAAACAGAGTACGTTAACAGTGGTGATGACGCCTTAGAATTTTTAGCCCACAAAGCTGTAGATCTGATTTTATTGGATCTGAAAATGCCAAAGAAAGATGGCTTCGAAGTTCTGAAAGAACTGCAGCAAAGAAAAATCACTTCTAAGATAATTGTCCTCACTGCATACACTGATGTTAAAAGCGCGATTGACTCTGCACGTATGGGAGCTAATGATTTTATTAGCAAACCATATGATTTGGATGAGCTTTTATTAACAATCAAGAATGTTCTTCAGAAAGATTAACTAATGAAAATAAGTTATCGTATTTTAATCGCTAATTTTGCGATTGTCGGGTTAATTCTAATTAGTTCGGCTATAGCATTCTATTCATTAATTTACAATGTGCTTGCATCTCAGCAATCTAAAAGCCTGCTGCATTCGGTAAGCAATTTTAGTACATCTTATCGCCAAGCAATGCAGGAAACAGAAGATGATTTCCTTTTCTTATTTAATAATAAAAAAGATTTCGTTTTCAATAATCCCAAATTATCAGAAAGAAGCATCGATTTTATTTTTAAATCAGATGAGAAATCGCCCAATTCTCTTTCAATAATATCTTCAAAAAGCATAGTATATGTCCCGAACAAAAAATTAAATTTAAATGACTTTTTGGAATATAATCCACAGGCAGTAGTTAAAACATATAGAACTAAACATGGCGAATTGTATTATTATGGAAGAATTATAACTGGTGAATTTTTGTCTGAATTCTCAAAAAAAATTGGTAGTGAAATTGCAATTATCTGGAACAATTCAACTGCAGAGCTTTCTAATCCATTAGTAAATGAAAAATATCTTTTTTTATTGAACGAGACATACGACAAACTCTCGGCAAAAAAACCTTACGAAGTTTATATTAATGAAAACAACACAGCCGATATAATCGCAGCACTAGTTAAACCTTCAGGCAATTTTGAACAATCAAATAATTTAAAGTTTGTAATTTTTTCAACTTTAACTGAAGTAAGTGATTTAAGAACAAGTTTATTATACATTTTAATCATTGTTGGCATATCAGGTATAATTTTATCCTTAATTTTAACTTTTCTTTTTACCGACAAAATTAGAAAACATATTCGTGAATTAAGCAATGCTACTGAAATTACAAAGGAAGGTAAGTTTAAAAACAGAATTACATTTCGAAGCAAAGACGAGCTAGGCGATTTAGCTAACGCTTTTAATTCTATGGTAGATGAGCTTGATAAAAAGCAAAAGATGGAAAAAGATTATTCCGAATTTATTACTCTTATCAACCAGAACCCAACTTTAAAGGAAATTTCAGAAGCCGCTTTAACTAAAATTATTAAAGCATGTAACTTTCTAATTGGAGCACTATATCATGTTGAGGAAAAAGAGATAAAATTAGGAAGTTCCTATGGATGGAAAGGTGATTCTCAGTTTGATAGGCAAAATGAATTCTTTGAAACCGTTATAAAGACAAAAGAATCATTGGTAATAAACATTGAGAATGAGTCTCCTATAATTTCAACAGGGATAGTTGATGTTAAAATAAATAATATTCTCATTTTACCTGTGCTCTTTAATAACAAAGTAATTTCTATATTGGTTCTTGGCTCAGTTAAAAAGCTTACCGAAGAGGCGAACGATTACCTTGAAAAAATAAATCCTCAACTAGCAATTGGGTTAATTAATGCTTCTGCTCTTGTTCAGCTTGAAAATTTTGTGTCAGAATTGAAGAAACTGAACGAAGACTACTTACAGCAGAATGAAAAAATTAAAAAACAAAATATAGCTTTAGTTGAACTGCATAATACACTTCAGGAAAAAGCAAATGAGTTAGAAATTCAAAAAATGAAAGCCGAAGAAGCTACAACGCTCAAATCACAGTTTTTAGCAAACATGTCGCACGAGCTTCGGACGCCAATGAATTCTATACTTGGCTTAACAAAAGTTATACTTGATGATGTTTCAATAAATAAACACAACAAAGAAAGGCTCGAAGTAGTTCATAACAGTGGAAAAAGATTAATGAACTTAATAAATGAAATATTGGATCTGTCCAAAATTGAATCTGGCAAGATGGAAATAAATGAAGGCGAAGTACCTATTAATGAACTTATAAATGAAATAGAAGCATTTGCTTATCCGTTGATCAATGCAAAGAAATTAAATTATAAAACAAGTTGTTTCATAGATATAAATACGGTAATAAAATCTGACCGTGTGAAAATAAGCCAGGTTATAATGAACTTATTAAGTAACGCAATTAAGTTCACCAATGAAGGATTGATTCAGTTCGAAATTAGTGCAGAAGAAGAACAGTTAACATTTAAAATTAAAGATACTGGGATTGGAATATCCGAGGAAAATCAAAATATTATTTTCGAAGAGTTTAGGCAAATAGACGGGACCAATGCTAGAAAATATGGTGGAACAGGATTAGGATTATCTATTTCCCAAAAGATATCCAGTTTATTAAACGGCAAGCTTGAACTGACCAGCGAACCTGGCAAAGGAACTACTTTTATATTTACTATCCCGTTTAGTTTTATTGAAGTAAGAAAACAAGAACCGGATAATGTTAAGCACAATGCAGATATTACATTTCCAGTAAACAAAACCATTTTGGTGATCGAAGACGTATCTTCAATAAAAAATACTCTAGGACAATATTTAAATTCAAAAGGTTATGATACTGAGTTTGCAGAAGATGGAGAAATAGGTATTCAAAAAGCCGGTGAGCTTAAACCTTTTGCAATAACTTTAAATATAATGATGAATAAAAAAAATGGCTGGAATATCTTAAAAGAGTTGAAAGAAAATGAAAACACAAAAAATATTCCTATTGTGCTAATTTCCATTTTAGGTGATAAAAATATAGGTTATGGGTTAAATGCATATGAATATATGGTTAAACCATTTTCAACTGATAAGCTTAATGTAATTCTTGATCATCTTGATGCAATTTCAAGACGAAAAGTAGAGAAGATCGTTCTTGTCGATGATGACGAACTTGAGTTTGAGAGATTCAAAGCTGAATTTAAAAATGATAATGTTAAGATCCATTATATAAAAGACAGCGTAATCGCCTTTAATAAAATTTTAGAAATGCAGCCTGAATTGGTTATAATTGATTTAATAATGCCTTCAGTTGATGGTATCACATTGTCACATAGGTTAAAGACTAATCGTGAGACCAAACATATTCCAATAATTATAAGCACAGCAAAAGATTTAACAAGAGAAGAAGTAAATTCCTTGCAAAATATGGTAGAGGATATTACAATAAAAACAAACGGCCATCCATTAGATGTACTAAAAGTCGTTAGAGATAGACTAAGGCTTCAGGAGGCGAAAACTTTTGAAGATGAAAATGATTTGGAAATTGGAGATGATATATATAGTGAAGAAGAAAATGATTTTATTCAGCATGATTCACCAAGCGAAATTTTAGTTGTGGATGATGATCCGGATTCCTTATTCACGTTAAACGAAATTTTAAGATCACAAAATTATAGGACACGTCTTGTTAAAAATGGTCTTGAATGTCTTGAATATCTTGAAAAGAAAATTCCAGATTTGATTTTATTGGATATTATGATGCCTGAAATGGACGGCTTTCAAACCATTCAAAAAATTAAAGAGAATAAAAAGTGGTCAGAAATACCGGTTTTCGCTGTCACAGCAAAAGCAATGGTTAATGACAAAGTTGTAATTTACAAACATGGCTTTGATGACTACATAACAAAACCCGTTGAGCAGGCTACTCTGCTTTTAAAAATTGAAGAAGTTTACAAAAAATTAAAAGCTGTTTAATATGAAAAAAATTTTAGTGATTGATGATCTGCCTGAAAATGTATTTCTTATTCAGGATAGGCTTGAACATGAGGGGTTCGAAGTTATAACTGCTTACGACGGACAAAACGGCATTGAAAAATGTATAAATGAAAAACCGGATTTGGTTTTGTTAGATGTTATGATGCCTGAAATATCAGGATTTGAAGTTTGTAATCATCTAATTTCTAATCCCGCTACATCAACCATTCCAATTATATTGGTAACTGCAAAGTCAACCGCAGAAGATACAAAAGAAGGACTTGAAGCCGGTGCATTTGACTATATTAAAAAACCATTCAATAGAATTGAGTTAATTGCTAGGGTAAACTCAGCTTTAAAGTTTGCCGACATGCAAAAAAAATTATTGATAGCAGAACAGAAAAGTACTTTTTCAGCAACTATGGTTACGGCTAATCACAAAATTAAACAGCCGTTAACATTGATTAGCCTATCTTCAGCGGCTATAAAAAGAGAACTCCATAAAGAAGAAGTTGTAAAAGAAAATATATTAAATCGACTAAGTTTTATTGAAGGCGGCATTAAAGAAATCAGCGATGTTCTAAATGAATTGAGTTCGGTAAAAACACCGGAGTTTTCAAATTATGTAAAAAACATTAAGATGGTTGATCTGGATAAAAATAAAGGGAGAGTAGATTCAGATTAATTTTTTGATGAGAGAAAGCATCGATTCAAATTCATAGGGTTTTGCTAGCAGGCTGTTAATTCCGAAATTATTGTAATCTAGATTTTCTGCAAATGAAAGACTTCCTGAAGATAAAATCACGGGCATTTCAAACTTTAAATTTCTAACCTGCTTAATACAATCTAATCCATTCAAACCTGGCATATTATAATCAATAATAATTAAATCGGCTTTTATTTCTTCAGTTAAAACTTTTAAAACTTCATCGCCGGAAGAAACCTTTATTACATTATATCCGTTCGATTCAAGAAGCTCAGCAAGCAAATCTCGAAGCATAACTTCATCATCAGCTAATAAAATTATTTTTTCTTTATCTATATTTTTAACCGTTTTAGTCGGTTCAAAGCTGGGGAAAAACACTTCGAATGTTGTCCCTTTCCCAACCTCACTAGAAACTTCAACGTGGCCATTATGAGCTTTTATGATTCCGTAAGTTACATATAACCCGAGACCGCCTCCAGTTTCTTTAACTTTTGTAGAAAAGTAAGGATCAAATATTTTTTGTAAATGTTCTTCCTCTATTCCGCTGCCGGAGTCGCTAACAGAAATGTGAACATAGTTCCCAGTTTCCAGTAATGGGTATTTAACCCTATTTTTTTCATCGATGATTAAGTTGTTAGCTATTAGTTTTATATTTCCTTTACCTGTTATAGCTTCTTTGGCATTAACGCAAAGATTTAATAGAACCTGATAGATCTCAGTTCCGTTTCCAAGCATATCATGTAAGCCGGTATCAATTTCAGTTTCAAATTTCATAGACTTCGGAAAAGTTTGATTAACAACCTTCGAAATTTCAGATAGAAGCAAGTTGGGTTTAATCAATTCTTTTCTTTTTGGTGTTGGTTTTCCGAATGATAATAATCCTTGAGTAAGATCTTTAGCTCGAATTGAACAGTTTTCTATATTGTCGATCAGTCTAAATACATCATCATTCTGCTGCACTTTTCTTTTAAGTAAATTTAAACTTCCGAATATACTTGATAGTAGATTGCTAAAATCATGGGCCATGCCGCTTGTTAGTTTACCTATAGTTTCAAGCTTTTGAGCCTGCTGCAGTCGATTTTCTAACGCGGTATTCAATTCCCTTGTTTTAATGCTGCTTATGGCAAATGAAAGTATGGAAGCAAATTGCTCCATGTTGGCAGCCTCTAACACTGAATAGTCCGATTGCTTTTTTGCAACAACAATTGTGGCTAAAATATTATTATCAAAAAAGCTTGGAGCTATTATGATAGATTTACTTTGAAGCGATTGTGCTATGTTATACCCAATATTATTGGGTGTATTTAAAATTACAAGCGGGCGTTTGTTTACGACTAGCCATTTGTCAACAAAACTAAAGCTTGACTCTATTTCTTTTTTAATCTCATCTTTGTTTTTCAGTTTTTCTTTTGGTTCGTAAAATAGATACTCATACTTTTTCTTTTCTTCATGAAAAACAATAAAACCAAAGTTGCTTTTTGATATTGACACGCACTTTTTTAAAATTTCTTCAGATAAAATATCGAGAGAGTTTTCTTTAACAAGTAATGTTAAAATATTTTTAAATTCGCCTTGAAACTTTAAATTGCTTTGGAAGACTTCAGCTTCATCTTTATCAACAATATTCAGTTGAGTATTTTTTTTAAGGGTAATTGAATAACTGCTATTTTTAGAATTGGATTTTAATGGTTTGACAATGACTGTTAAATCATTCTCGGCAACGGGGATTTTGAATTGATTGTTTTCTCTTTTTGTTAATTGCTCTTTTTTAACTTCAGGAAAAATTGAAAAGAGAGACTTTCCTTTTATTCTACTTTGACCGGAAAGGGCTTTAAATCCTTTGTTATACCAAACAATCACAAACTCATCATTGGAAATAGCTAATGCTAAATCGTCTATTTCTAAAAGCTCATTTATAGGAAATTTAGAAACAAGTTTTGGGGACATTAAAATTTTAATCTTGTTTTATTTCGTATTTCTTAATTTTAGTATACAGTGTTTTAGGGCTAATTCCAAGCTGGTTTGCAGTTTGAGTTCTATCCCACCGATTAATTCTTAATGCTTTTGCGATATGCCATTTTTCTATCTCATCCATACTTAAAACTACATTTTCATCAGCACCATTATCTTCATTCGCTAAATTAGTTGGTAAGTTTCTAATTTTTGTTCTGGGAAGATTTAAATCTTCGGGTTGAATTTCATCTTGTTCTGCAAAAATAATAGCCCGCTCAATTATATGATCCAACTCTCTTATGTTTCCAGGGAAATCGTAATTCAATAAAAATTCTTCCGAGGCAGTTGACAATTTTTTTCTGGCTTTAACGGAAGATTTCATGTCAAGGAAATAATTGGCTAAAAGAAGGATGTCTATTTTTCTTTCTCTCAAAGGCGGAATCGTTAGAGTAATAACATTTAATCTAAAAAGTAAATCTCTTCTAAAATTTTTATTATCTGCTTCTTCCAATAAATTTCTATTGGTTGCACCAATTACTCGCACATCGGAATTTAAATTTGTAACTCCACCAATTCTTCTGTATTCTCCATTTTCCAGAAATCTTAAAAGTTTAGGCTGAAGGGTAAGGCTTAACTCTCCGATTTCATCTAAAAATAATGTGCCTCCATGAGCAATTTCCACTAATCCTTGTTTGGCTGTCTTTGCATCAGTGAAAGCGCCTTTTTCATGACCAAACAATTCACTTTCAATTAATTGATCTGGAAGAGATGCACAATTAATTACAACAAAAGGATTTTCATTTCTTTCCGAATGTTTGTGAATATATTCAGCTAGCAGTTCTTTTCCAGTTCCTGTTTCGCCTTCAATCAAAACATTAGAGTCGGACACTGCTGATTTATTAGCCAAGTTTAGTACTTTTTTAAGTTCTAAACTATCCCCAATCATTTTATTTGAATACTTATTGTTTATTTGCCTGCTAAGAACTTCAGTTTTAACAACAAGTTTTTTATGCTGCAATGCCCTGTTAATTGTAACCAGCAGTTCATCAAAATTATATGGTTTAGAAATAAAATCATATGCGCCTAACTTAATGCATTCTATTGCTTTTCTAACTTCTGATTGGGCGGTTAAAATTATTACTTCTATTGAAGGATTATAATCCACAGCAAACTTTAATACTTCTTCGCCTTGAACCTCCCGCATATTTAAATCTAGAAGGACGATATCATAATTTCTATTTCTAATAGACTCAATAGCGTACTTGCCATCATAAACTGTGTCGACGGAAAACCCTTCTTCTAACAATTGTTCCTTTAATAAGTAACAAAGTGTTTCGTCGTCGTCACAAACTAGTATTTTTAAATTTTGCTGCATATTAGATTTAGTGTATAGTGATATTAGCTAAAATTTGGAATAAAATGCCCGAATAATTATATTTGTAGCTCTTAAAATTTTAGGGCGCGTAGCTCAGGGGTAGAGCATCTGCCTTTTAAGCAGAGGGTCGGTGGTTCGAGCCCACCCGCGCTCACAGTCCTTCTTGAAATTTTTTAACCCCGGTTTTCTGGGGTTTTTTTGTTCCCCCACACCCGATCCGAAAAATTTTAAATATTATTTCGTTAATATTAATATAATAAATAAATAACAGCAAGTA
>CAZRMA010000144.1:0-8973 GCA_964600655.1 uncultured Ignavibacteriaceae bacterium | reverse complement strand
ATTTATATTGGAATTTTCCGGATAGTTTTTTATTAAACCTGTTACTTTATAATCATTCGTTCCAAAAATTGTTGAGATTCTAATGGTTTTGTCTAAAGGATTATTATTTCCAAAATATTTTTCTGAAATACTCTTTGTCAGTACTATGGAAAACGGTGATTCTAACGCTGTGTTTGGATTGCCTTCTATAAAAGGGATTGTAAAAATATCGAAGATTGATGGATCTGCAAATGCAGCTTCCTTTTCGTAAAAACCTTTATCTTGTACTTTACAAAATAAAGCCGGTGCTGGAGCTATCCTTGCCGAATTTTCTACATCCGGAAAATATTCTTTAAGTGCCGGTGCAAGTGGACCCATCGTAACCGCAACTTTTAACTTACCTATATTTTCCTGGTTCTGAATTTCAACTACTCTATATATTCTATCTGCTTTTTTATTAAATGAATCATAACTCAATTCATTTTTAATTAGAATAGTAATGAGAATAAATCCGGCTAACCCGATCGCCAGTCCGAAAATATTTATGAAAGAATAAATTTTATTCTTTAGAATATTTCTGAAAGCAATCTTTATAAAATTTTTTAACATAGTATTCCCGTAATATTAAATTTATTCATACTTCAGCGTTTCAACAGGATTTGCCAGTACGGCTTTTGTAGTATGATAAATTGTTGCAAAAAATGTAGTAATAATTATTAAGGCGATTGCATAAAAATAATCGCCGAACTGCATCTGATATTTGTATGCACCGGGCGTAGTATGCGCAACAAGATAGCCCGCCGGAAACGTCATCAATGCAGAGATTAAAACAATAAAGACAAATTCCTTAGATAATATTAAATAAAGATTTGTAGTGCCTGCGCCGAAAACTTTCCGCACACCGATTTCTTTCATTCGTCTTTGAGATGCGAACGAAACCATTCCAAACAACCCGTTTGCTGCAATCAATATTGCAATTATTGCAAAACCGAAAAATACTTTCTCTACAATTTCCCATACTCCTTTTGTACCGTAATTCAAATCGTTATCGAATAATTTAGTTTCAATAATTGCATCAGGGAAAAATTGTCTAAACGTATGTCTAATGAAAGAAGCTGATTTTTGGCTGCTTCCCGGTTTAATCCGGATTGCAAAAATTCCCCCGTCATTCAAATTTCCGGAATTTAACACCATATAAAACGACGGAATTTTATTGTGCACAGAGTATTGATTAAAATCTTTTACAACTCCTATTACGGTAAATTGATTATTGTCTATTTTTTTGCCGATAGGATTTTTCCAGCCGATTGTCTTCATCGCGGTTTCATTTATAAGGCATGCTTTATTGTCTGTCGGAAATTTCCGTGAAAAATTTCTACCGAGAACAATTTTCATTTTGTAGGTATCAATGAAATCGTAATCAATCTGGTTATAGTTTATTCCTATTTTTCCATCGGATGATGCACCTTCCCAATTTATCTCTTTCCCCCAATCTCCGTGAAACGGAGCGTTTTCGGATAAAGTCGCATCAATAATATCGGGGTTGTTTAATAATTTGTTTTTAAGGGTTTCTATTCTTCCGCTTCCTTTCGAACCGTAAACATTACATGTAATTAAATTATGTTTATCAAATCCGAGATATTTGGTTTTCATAAAATGAACCTGATTGGCAACATATATTGTAGACGTTAACAAAATTACCGATATGCAAAACTGGGCGGTTACCATAAATTTTCTTATAAAACTTTTTGAAGATCCCCTTTTCTTTTTTTTGAACAGTGAAACATCAGCTCTTATTATTTGAGCAGGCTGAAAACCCGAAAGGTAAAGCGCCGGGTAAACTCCGGAAAGAAACCCTGTAAAAATAAATACCGCAGCCATAATCAAAACAAATTGAGCATCGCGGATTAAATTAAGAGTAAGCGGTCTATCAACAACCGCATTAAAATCTGGCAGTAGAAGTTCAACCAGGAAGAAGGCTAATACTATAGAGATAAAAGTAAATAGCAACGACTCGCCGATGAACTGTATAAAAAGGGATTTTCTTGAAGCGCCCGTAACTTTCCGTATCCCGATTTCCTTCTTCCTTAAGAATGAGTTGGCGGTTGATAGATTTATAAAATTAATGCATGCTAATATTAAAACGAAAAAAGCAAATGCACCGATATAGTTTAGAGCTATTTTAATATCATTCTTTTCGTTGGCGGTAAGATGAAGTTCCGGCAGCGGTTTCAGATACAGTTTTTTAAAATTGTCGACTATATATTGATCCTGGAAATTGTAAATCTTCTTGTTAACCGCTGTTAACGAAACATTGGGCTTAAGGGTAACGTAAGTAAAAAAAATAGCCGCATCAATATTTTCAAGCTTCAAATAACCTTGCCATTCCGATACGGCGTTATATGTTGACATCGAAACAAGATAAGCCGGATTAAAATCAGAGTTGAAAGGTAAATTTTTAATAATACCGGTTACCTTCAATGATTTATCTTCAGAGGCCTTTAGTATTTTTCCGTAAGCATCTTGTCCGGGAAAATATTTTTGTGCAAGCTCTTGAGTAAGCACAACGGAAAACGGTTCCGATAATGCCGTTGCAGGATCGCCTTTCAAAAATTCAAATGTAAGTACTTTAAAAATATTTCCGTCTGCATAGCATCCGAGCCTTTCATTGAAAGTAAGATCATCGGACGATGATAAATATTGATGCCATAAATTCTTAACACATGCGGCTTCTTCAATTTCTGGTACTTGCTTTTTTAATTCCGAAGCGAGTATGTATCCGGTTTGACCGTAGATTTGAACATCATTTTTAAATAATACTTTTTGCTGCACTCTATAAGAATGATCGTAGTTTTTATTATAAGTATTCCAATTCATCTCATAGCGGACAAAGAGCAAGATGAGAATACAGGTTGTCATACCTACTGCAAGACTAGAAAGATTACTTAATGTATAACCGGGATGCTTAAATAAATTTCGCGCAAAAATTTTAAAATAATTTTTTAACACAATTTTCTCCCTCTTTCGCCCATACCTTTAAATTAGCTTCATGAAAATTTCTTTGAATGCTAGGTGTTTTCTATCCAACCATCCATTAATTTAATTATCCTGTTACCATATTCTGCATTAGTTTCTGAATGTGTAACTTGAATTATTGTCGTCCCCTGCTCATTCAATTTTTTTAGTATTTCCATTATCTCTTTACCCTGATCAGAATGAAGATTACCGGTTGGTTCATCTGCAAGAATTAATTTTGGCTCCGCAATTATTGCCCTCGCTATTGCAGTTAATTGCTGCTGACCTCCAGAAAGCTGATTTGGAAATAAATCTTTTTTAGCAACCATATTAAAACGGTCAAGTATTTCAGCTACTCTTCCCTTTCGATCATTGGTTTTAATTTTTTGATAGAGCAATGGAGTTTCAAGATTTTCATAAACGGTCAATTCATCTATTAGATGATATTGCTGAAACACAAAACCGATATAAGCTTTATGCAACTGAGATAATTTCTTTTCACTCATTTTATGTACAGGTTCATCAAAAAAATAGTACTCTCCTCCAGAAGGAGCATCTAACATTCCCATAATATTCAGCAAGGTTGATTTTCCAGAACCGGATGGCCCCATAACAGAAACAAATTCACCTTCTTCAATTTCAAGATTTATATTTCTCAAAACATATGTCTTGATGAATTTGTTGTTGTAGAACTTTTCTATATTGTTAAGTTTGATCATGTTTTTCCCTTCTTAGCGAGCCTGCACCTTAGCGGTAAGCATTCACCACCGAGACGCAAAGATTTTAAACGTGAAATTTTTCTTTATAATTTTCTGTCACTACATGCCCATCAAATAAATGAATAACACGATGAGCAAATTCAGAATCATGCGGAGAGTGAGTAACCATAATTATGGTTGTTCCCTCTTCATTTAATTGAGTCAAAATATTCATTACCTCTTCTCCGTTAGCTGAATCAAGATTACCTGTTGGTTCATCCGCTAAAATTAATTTCGGTTTTGCTACAACAGCCCTTGATACTGCCACACGCTGCTGCTGGCCGCCTGACAACTGCTGCGGGAAGTGATCCTTGCGGTGCATTATTTGCATTCTTTCCAAAACAGCTGTTACCATTTTTTCTCTGTCGCTTGACGAAACACCAAGATATAAAAGTGGAAGTTCAACATTTTCATAAACTGTTAATTCATCAATTAGATTAAAACTCTGAAATACAAAACCAATATTTGACTTACGCAGATTGGCTCTCTGCCGTTCAGTGTATTTTGAAACTTCATGATCAACAAAATGATATTCACCGCCGGATGGATTATCGAGTAATCCAAAAATATTTAACAGCGTTGATTTGCCACAGCCGGAAGGGCCCATAATCGCAACAAACTCTTTTTCTTTTATTTCGATATTAACACTATCTAATGCGGTTGTTTCAACTTCTTCAGTTGTATAGATTTTTCTTAAATCAACTGTCTTTATCATTGAATGATTCGTTCCTGACATATTCTCTCCTTAAATTTTACTTGTAATTCTGTTTAACCCAGAGCATCATATTAGCTTCTGTAATTGAAATACTAATATTTAATATATTTTTTTGCCCTCATTTTAAAGATTGCTTAATCGAAAAGAAGCTCAACTTTTTCTTCAGATAAACTTTCAATAGTTTTTTTTCTCTGATTCGCTTCATCCAAATTATCGAAAACTTCATAATACTCTATATTCTTCCCACAATAATGCATAAGAAATTTTTCATTTCCGGTTTTCATTTTCTCGAGATTTATTACCGGATATTTTGTTTCACCCGAGAGAATATAAAGATTCATATAACACATATTTATTTTAGAATCAGCTTATCAACGTCACCAAAATTATCATACGAAGATGTAATAACTTTATCACCAGGTTTTAGCCCATTCAACACTTCAAAGTAATCAGGGTTTTGCCTGCCGAGACTTATATTCCTTTTGACTGCTTCATCACCAGATTGGTTAACAACAAAGACCCACTGACCACCGGTTTTTTGATAAAATCCTCCGCGAGCCAATAATAAAGCTTGTGTCCTGTCACTCAATTGCAATCTGATTTGCAGAGTCTGCCCTCTTCTAATCCCATCGGGTGTTTTACCGACAAATTCCATATCAACTTCAAATTTGCCATCCTTAACTTCCGGAAAAACTTTTTTAATAATTAATTTATAAGTGCCGCCGTCAATATCAGCAGTTGCATTCAATCCTTTTGTAACTCTTGCAATATAAAACTCATCAATATCTGCCCTGACTTTGTAACCATCCAAAGCATCTATCTGCCCAAGTCTATCGCCTGCAGATTTAGATTGCCCGGTTTCGCCGCTTAAAGCAGTGAGTTGTCCATCAATAGGAGCTTTGATAGTAAGGTTATCAATATTCTCTCTAATTAATTCTAAATTGGTTTGTAATCTTTCGATTGAAGAATTTATTTGTTCAAGCTGTGTTTGTTTTAATAAAGAATCTTTCGACCAGTTCTCTTGTGCAAGTCTTTTCTGTTCAAGGTCGTGAAAATAATTGTCTCTAGCTTGTTCAAATTCCTGTTGTGAAGAAAGCTTTTTTTCCCATAGGACTTTTTCCCTGTCATAAATTTGCTGTGAACGCTGATAGTTATAAACCGCATCGACAAGGCCGGTTTGCAGACTAATGCTATTTTGCTGAATCAGTAACCTTGTATTTCTTGCATCATTAATTTGCTGATAAGTAGCCGCTTCATTTTGTAAGGCACTTAATTGGAGTCCAGGATTTGAAAGCCTCAAAATCTTATCGCCTTTTTTTACCATTGTGCCTTCTTCAATGAATTTTTGTTCAACGGTGCCTCCTAAAATTGCATCGAGGTAGTATGTAGTTTTGGGAAGCACAGTTCCGCTGACAGGAATAAACTCTTGGAATTCATTTTTACTCACAGTAGAAATTGTAATCTTTTGAGTGTCAACATTAAGCTTGGATCCAGTGTCTGTTAGAATTAAACCAACGAGCAAAAGGAATAATATTATTCCTCCTGAATAAATCCAGAATCTTTTTCTTTTGTAAAAAACTTTTTTTTCTATTTTACGATCCAAGAATGCACCTATTTTTTTATCAGTTCTATTTCAGTTTATTTTATGTGACTATAATCCAATTTACGTGCCTTGCTATAATTGAAATTGAAACTCTTTCTGACAACTTTACTAAATCATAAATTGTTTGAAATTGGATTAAATTTATAATTTCCAAACTAAATTTAGGATTGTTTTATAAAAAGATTGTATTTCAACTAAAATTAATAGAATTTAAAAGTGTTCATCTTCGGACGATATTGTACGCTGCCGGACGATTATAAATTTTAAAATAAAGAATAGCTTCGTATTACTGCTGATTTCAGGGAATAATAATTGCGCAATTATACAGCAAATAAATAAAATCAAAGCTTAAAACATTTAAATAAACTATATGAACAGTAAATCCGGAAAAATTTTAATTATTGATGATGACGAAGATATCCTTTATTCAGCAAGGTTACTTCTTAAACAGCTTTATTCAATTGTAAGAATTGAAAAAGATCCTGAAGACATCCCTTTAATCCTAAAAGCCGAGCATTACGATATAATTTTACTTGATATGAATTTTACTGGTGATTCAACTAGCGGTAAAGAGGGATTCAACTGGCTGAAAAAAATTCTGGAAATTGATTCAACTGCAGTTGTTATTCTTATAACAGCTTTTGGAAATGTTGAAATGGCTGTTAAAGCTATTAAAGAAGGGGCTACAGATTTTGTTTTAAAGCCATGGCAGAATGAAAAGCTGCTTGCAACTGTTTCATCAGCGATGATGCTGAGCCGTTCAAAGCAGGAAATAAGTAATCTTCTTTCAAAACAAAAACAATTAATAGAAGATATCGATCATCAATTCCAGGATATTATTGGCAGCTCGGGAAGTATGCTGCCGGTATTCAGTACAATTCAGAAAGTTGCCAAGACAGATGCTAATGTTTTGATACTTGGAGAGAACGGAACAGGAAAGGAATTAGTCGCAAGAGCAATTCATCGACAATCAAAACGAGCAGACGAAATATTTTTAAGTGTTGACATGGGTACTATAAGTGAAACATTATTTGAAAGTGAATTGTTCGGTTATAAAAAAGGCGCTTTCACTGACGCTAAAGAAGATAGAGCGGGCAGATTTGAAATTGCTTCCGGCGGAACATTATTTTTAGATGAGATAGGTAATCTTCCGATTAATTCTCAAGTAAAATTGTTAGCTGTATTGCAAAATAGAAAAGTAACAAGAGTAGGCTCGACTAATCCCAGAGATATTGATATCCGGTTAATTTGTGCAACCAATATTCCTCTTGATCAATTAATTTCTGAAAAAAAATTCCGCCAGGATTTGCTTTACAGAATAAATACTGTGGAAATTCAAATCCCCCCTTTAAGAGAAAGAGTCGAAGATATTCCGCTTTTAACACATCATTATTGCCATGTGTATTCTAAAAAATATAACAAGCCGTTAAAAATAATCAGCGAGCAAGCTCTCAACAAATTAGAAAAATACAGCTGGCCTGGGAACGTTAGAGAACTGCAGCATGCAATTGAAAGGGTTGTTATACTTGGTGAATCCGAGATTATCCAGCCGGATGATTTTAATTTTTCATCTTTGAACTCAAGAGAAAGCATTTTGCCCGTAAATAGTTTTCGGATTGAAGAAGCGGAAAAGAATTTAATTATAAAAGCAGTCAGCAAACATAACGGAAACTTAACTCAGGCTGCTAAGGAGTTAGGTCTAACACGAGCTTCACTTTACCGAAGGCTTGAAAAATATGGTTTATAAACGTTTTAGTGCTATCATAATTTTTCGAACAATTTTTCTTTGCCTTTCAGTCTTCCTTCTATCTTACATTATTACTACTACCAACTTATACGCAACAATTTTCATTCTGTCTTGCATTATTATTTTTCAAATTTATTCGTTAATTAAATTTGTAGAAAAAACTAATAAAGACATCGCCAGATTTTTTAATTCAGTTCGCTATTCGGATTTCACACAGAATTTTAAATCAAACATCAAAGGCGCTGCATTTGAAGAATTGAGCGACTCTTTTATGGAAGTAATTAATGAATTCAAAAAAACTAGGAAAGAGAAGGAAGAAAATTACAGGTATCTTCAAACAATAGTGCAGCATATAAATATTGGCATGCTTGCATATACCCCGGATGGAAATGTAGAACTGTTAAATAGCGCCGCTAAAAAATTATTAAAAATAAATTCGCTTAGAAATATTTCTGAATTGAACCATCTGAGCAAATCGCTGGTTGAATCTTTACTAAAAATAAAAACCGGTGACAAAATACTAGAAAAAGTTATTGACAATAACGAACTGCTGCAGCTTTCCATCTTTGCGGCTGAATTTAAGCTTGGCACTAAACATATCATACTTGTTTCACTAAATAATATTCAAAGTGAACTTGAAGAAAAGGAAATGGAAGCTTGGCAAAATCTTATCCGAGTTTTAACTCACGAAATTATGAATTCTATAACTCCAATTATTTCCTTGTCATCAACAGTCAATAATATTCTTGAAAATAATGATGAGCATTTTTCAGCAGAAACGATTGATGATATTAAAGGAGCTATAACAACTATTCTAAGAAGAAGCAACGGTTTGATTCATTTTGTAGATAGCTACAGAAGCTTAACAAGAATACCTGTCCCTAATTTTAATATAATCAATTTATCTGTGCTTTTTGACAGATTAAAAAAATTATTAAATGAAGAATTCACAAAGAATAAAGTAAATTTTTCTTATAAGATTGAGCCTGAAAATCTTGAGTTAACTGCCGACCAGGACTTGATTGAACAAGTAATAATAAATTTAATTGTAAATTCGATCAATGCCTGTTCTAATAATGTTGAACCTTGTATACAGTTAATAGGGAGATTTGACATAAGAGGAAATATTACAATTCAGGTTATTGACAACGGATCC
>CAZRMA010000143.1:0-8993 GCA_964600655.1 uncultured Ignavibacteriaceae bacterium | reverse complement strand
AACCCAACCAGTGTTCCACAAGCCATCGCCACTGTCAAATTCATCAGACAGAACTACTTCCTGAGCCTGGAGTAAACTAACTCCTGCTAGAAAAAAGAACGCACTAAAAAGAATCATGAATGTAATTCTTTTCATATTTCCTCCGATTTTAGTTAAAATTAAAAAGAAGAATTTGCTTATTCATAAAAAGAGTAAAAACAACAATCAAATATTATATGTTATATATTATTCACCTCCTCCACATAAGATTGATCTGAATTAAATTTTAAGTTTTTTAATAAAAATATTTATCTATGGAATGTAAATTGTGTAAATGATTACTCCCAAGAATTCTTTAATATTAATCGACATTAAAAATTATAACATTAAATAAAAGAACTGCTATCAATAAAACATATTTTAAAATCACACTTAATTTATGCCCCGGCTGAATATCTTACTTATAAGAAAAATTGCAGCCGGGACAACACTAACATAAGGAGAACTTTATTTCATCAAAATAAATTTCTTTGTAATAGAAACATTATCTGATTGTAAACGATAGAAATAAACACCGCTTGTTAATTTTGAACCATCAAAAATTGCAGCATAATTTCCAGCTGCCTGGTAACCATTAAATATAGTTGCAACTTCCTGCCCAAGTGTGTTAAACACTTTTAAAGATACCTGACCACTTTGAGGAACTGAATAAGTGATATTAGTGGTAGGGTTAAAAGGATTAGGATAATTCTGACTAAGCTTATATACTGAAGGAAGTGAACTTTTTATTTCTTTTACTCCAACTGCACCAGGATCGCTGCCTGTCTCAAGCCATGTCGTAATTCGAGAATGTTCAACATCAGCTTGTGCAGCCCACGATGCATATTGAGTAGGAAACCAGTTCAAATCTCCAAGCGGGAAGCCGCCCATTGCTGCGGTCTGCAATGTGCTGTTAGGATATGATAGGTCTTCCACTTTTGGCCACTTTTGCTCTGCATAACTATACTCAGGATGCCATGACCAGTTACCATCTCCGTTATCATACCACTTATGATATATGAAATTCTTCATTGAATCCAAATTTATAGGGGGGTTAACAAAGCCCAGCTCAACGCTGTCGAGATTAGCCAGATTCATATAAGGAAAAACTTTCTTACTGTCGGCATCTGTTGAATCAAAGAAAGTTTTCGTCGTACTATTTATAGCTGACATAGGCTGAGGTATTTCATCATCATGCCTGGTTTTATGCAGATCCAAGCTGTAGGGATTATTGTGCATCCAGTCAATCAACCACTGTTCTATATAATAGTTGTTATTACTGAAAAGAATATGCCTATCCTGCTCTGTGAATGGAACGGAGAATCCAAATCCGTTTCCTAATGCACCGCTGTCTATCGGTGCAATAGATATTGTTCCGCCGGGACCTTCATTGTCGGTTAGTGGTATCCTTCCGAGTGCCTGTGTATTAACAAATAATGAATTTGTTACATACATCTTCCACCACCAACCTGATTCCAACGGATACATCAATACATTATAAAAAGTACAATGGTTAAAGAAAACATTATCCCCGTACTCACCACCTTCCTGCATATAAACATAACCAATATTCGCGAAGGTACAATTTTCAAATGAAAGGGAGTCTATATGTAATCCGGTTGTATTATATGCGAAAGAAACTGCCCTGCTGTAATATCTTAAATGATTATCAGTGCAATTTCTAAAATAACAGTTTTCGAAAGATCCTTTGAAATGAGTGGCATAGGGAGTTACAGCGCCGCTTGAACCTTGATCAACATAATCGAAGATAACATTGTTTGCCTCGATTCGTCCTCCTGTAGTTCCGGATGAATCACCTATGCGTATCGTTGAGGCAAACCGGGTGCCATTAACACCAGCCCATAATAACCAAATGTTCTTCATTTTCAGTTCACCGGGGACATCAAAAAGATATGTTTTATCCGGAGAAGTATCTTCAGTCCAGGCAATCATAGGCGGGGCTGTTTCCTGTGTATTACCGGCAGGATCGGCATAGAGCTCAAACACTTGTCCCGCTTTCGTTGTGATTGTACCGGTAAGAACATAAAGACCGTAAGGTTTTAATTTGAAAACTGTATTTGAAATGGTGCCGTCGTCAATATATGGTTGAACAGCAGTATTAAGGGTTCCTTCCGTACCTCCCGCATCGTAGGTGTCGGGAACAAGCACAGTGTCTTTCTGCGCATACGAGATCAGTGAAATTAGAATCGTAAAACACAGAATAAAGAAAAGGTTTTTCATATCTATTACCTCCATTTAGTAAATAAATAATTTAAGAACTTAATAAACTATATTTTAGAATTAACTTCATAATCTGTATCTTAATCCAAGACTCGCAGTCATTCCATAATTTTGCTCATTTGTAAAACCATCAATAGTTTGCTGGGCAGATTGATTATTTCTGCTATTGAGGTTGTTCATATCTAAGTAGACTTCAAAGCCCTCCCATGGTAATATCTGCCTTACTGAAGCATCCATCCGGAAAAAATTCCTTGTAAACCCATCTTCCTCGGGATAGTTGCCAATATAGCTAACAGCATTTCCCTGGAACAAGAAGGATAATCTTGCTGAAAAACCTCCGATCTCATAACCCAGAGTTGCATTCAAAACATCATTTGGCTGATATAACAAACGACCGGCACGACTGCTGTCAACTACTTCCGTTATAGAAGGAAGAGGCCTGGGTCGATATGTAGTCTTGGTAAAGAGGAAGGGATATGTGGCTTTCGAATTAATATGAGTATAATTAATGCTGAACACTATCCCGTTAAATGGAATCGGCAAATACCAGAACCGGGTTTGCAGATCAATTTCAATTCCTCTGATATAAGCAGTGTATGGTGAATTCACATAAGTATATAAAGGTGCCCCCGAATTAGGCGTATGTCCGCCAATATTATATAAGCCAAGCGAATCAAATCCTGCAGGAGCGGTCGGATATAAAGGATAATGTGTGGGATAGGTGAAACTATTTATTTCTTTATAAAAACCGGTAATTGAAAATAGCCCGAGTTCATTATTGTGAAATGTAAGAGCAAGATCATAATTGTATGCCTGGGCGGGCTTCAGGCTTGGATTACCTGCTGCCACAGATCCCCCGCCGTAAGCGATGGTAAAATGAGGAGAAAGCTGATGATAATCCGGTCTTGCGAGCGTTTGAGTATATGAACCGCGAATATCAAACCAATCTGTCAACCTGTACCGTGCCTGAATCATTGGCAGCCAGTATTCATTTTTGGGATATGCATTGACAAGAAAGGCTTTATCAGTTGCCGGGTTACGCCCGTCCAATAAATTAAAGGCTTCATATAAACCTTTTTCTTTTTCGTAACGTACTCCACCTACAACCATCAAATCGCTATAATTCAGTTCAGACATAGCATAAGCTGCATAGTATCTTTCTATATACTTATATGTATTTGCCGTAGTTTGGAAAATTCCATCAAACCACCCTCCAGGGTTTTGTGCTGTCGAGTTAAAAGTACCACTAAGTCTGGGGTCAGCAGCTAATAAATGAACTACATCGGTAAGCAATCCTGAATTAGAAGTCCACAGCAACGGCCCAAATCTATTATCAAGGAAGCTGTCACTATATAAAGAACCTAAACCACTGGAGAAAAATCTACCCAGGCCTTTATCATAAGAATTGTTTAATTCGGGATAGCTTCCTAAAATAGTGTTTACCAATCGTGTTTGAATACTATCATGTGAATCAATATTTGCATAAGGAGTATTTTGTTGATTTGTATGCTGCTTGTATGAAAATTCTCCACCGACTTTAAAATATCCATTGAAATCCACCCCAACACTAAAGGGAAATTTAAGATTAGTTTTATAATCCTGGTTGTTTTCTTTGTAGTCTGAACTATACAAGCTTACGGTGTTCAGATAAACGTTAGAAGGACTAGAGTAACCAACAAGATATGTCAGGTCTTCGGGAACTGTATTTACTGTAGAAGTTCCCACACCCCTGGTTTGTGTAAACTGAAAGCGGGGAGACTCGGGTAAATTATTCCTTGAGTAAGTATTAGCGGCAGTAAATTCAAATTGCATAAACCTAAAATCATTTTTAAGATTTAAAGAATTAAGCATTGCATCAGTATTATTTTTACCTCCGCTGTAATTAAACTGAAGGTCGTTATTTTGATAATTGAGGCTGGTAGTATAGTCCTGTTTGTCAGAACCGATCCGGCTTGCCATATTGACAAGTTGTATGGAGCCATTCGGTAACTTGTAATCAAGCACAAGGTTTGCACCATAACGTTTCCTGGTTTCTACATGACGGACAAGATTTACTCTTCCAACTCTAACTGGTCTGTATCCGGTTGATGAATCAATAGTACTGAGGGCGGTAAAATATGATGTATTCATATTATCGGCGTTGCGGTCATAAGATTCTATATTTCCAAGTACATAAACTCCAAGTTGATCATTGAAAAAGCGATTACTTATTGACGCATTTGCTCTATAATTTCCATATTCTTTAGTTTTAGCAGTATAGCCGGATTGCCATAACAGGTCAGTGTGTAATCCTGAAGGAGCTTCTCTCAGATCCATATTAACCACACCGCCAATTGCGTCGGCATTTAAATCAGGTGTTAACGACTTATAAACAGCAATGTTCTTTAACATATATGGTGATATCATTGTAAGATCAACGCTTCTGTCATTATTAATATTGTTGTAAGCTCCACCTAGTGAGGTAATACCAATTTGGTCACTTCCTGTAGATGCGAGTGAAACACCTCCTATAGTTATTTGGTTATATTTTGGTGCCAATCCCCGGATTACAACTTTGTTAGCTTCGCCTGAACTTTGGAGTGTTGATACACCGGGCAGCCGGCCTATGGAAGCTGCGGCATTAAAGTCAGGAAGTTCCTGAATTTTTGCTTCGGAAACTATGTTTGAGATCTTATCTGATGATAACTGCTGTTGTATAGCAGACATTTGCCCCTGAGCTTGTGATGTTACAACCACAGTTTGACCTTCTACTACGTTCAGGGTAAGAAAAAAGTCTTCCTCAATAGTCCGGTCCGCAACAAAATTTACTTCGACTGAATCAGAGTTATATCCTATATATGAAATAATTAATTTTTGCTTTCCAGCGGGAATATTTCGGATTATAAATTTTCCGTCAAGATCTGTTGCTGCCCCCAGGTTTGTTCCCTGTAATATTACGTTTGCACCAGCCAGGGCTTCATCGGAAGCTTTATCAAGAACCTTTCCTCTTATCGACCCCGTGCCTTGAGCAAATACTACGGTGGAAACTATAATTGACAAGACTAAACATAGCTTTAAAATTTTACTTAAATTATGCCTGAGAAACATATCAAGTCTCCTCTCAATTTTTTTGCTGTGATTAACATACTATAAATTATTCTCTTTAACACTACACTTATTTTATTCCGACACCAAATGTTATTTTTTACTAATTTTAAGTTTCTTCTTCATTCCAAATTTTATTTCACAAGATATTTTATCATGCCTGTTCTGCTCTTCTCAATGTTAAATCTTCTTCAATCTTTATCATCATTTTATTAGTAAGCGGATAAAACATCATTAAAGCTCCGCCGATAATTCCAATAATTGCAGGATATACACTCATCAGCATAACAATTCCTTTTAATGTTTCCGGGTTTTGTGCCTGATTTGCAGCAAAACCGTAATAAGCTAAAACCCAACCAACAGCTGCGCCGCCTAATGTTAACCCTAATTTTAATGCAAACAATGAAGCAGCCATAATTAAACCGGTTGCACGCCTTCCCATTTTCCATTCACCAAAATCAGCGGTGTCAGTATACATTGCCCACTGTAAAACAGAAACCGCTCCAAAGAAGAACGAAACAAGAATATTAAGTAAATATATCAGCACAACATTTCCCGGCTGAAGGAAATAAAAGAAACCTGATGACAATGCACTGGCGATTAGAAAACTTGAGTAAGTATTTTTTTTATCAAGTCGTTTAGAAAACCACATGGTTAAAATCGCCCCGATTAGAGTTGAAATGGTTCCCATTGTTATAAACGATGATGTAAATCCTTCAACAGATAGATTTATAATTGTTCCAAAAAGATTTAGCTGTTGCTCCTGCACATAATATCTAAAATAATATGCAGTAGTGGAGCCGCGCATTACTATATATGTTAATTGGAAAACAGTTGCGCCGGCTATTAATAACCAGGGCTTGTTCCTGAATAAATCTTTTAGGTCCTGTTTTACATTAGTTTTCTGTTCTTTCGGCGGTAGGACTCTTTCTTTTGTTGATGCAAATGTTATAAGCAATAGTATGGCAGCTAAAACGCCAAAACATCCTATCGTCCATTGCCAACCGACACTTGCATTTCCTTTACCGAAATATTGAACTAGTGTTAGAGTTACTGCCCCGACAATTGTCTGACCAACAAAAGCAGCTACAAACCTGAATGTTGAGACTTCAGTTCGTTCCAAAGAATTAGGAGTTATTACTCCCATCAATGCTGAATAAGGAACATTCACTGCTGTATAAAGCATTAATAAAAGTGTATACGTTACGTAAGCATATATTATTTTGCCTGCACCTTCGAAGCCTGGAGTAGTAAAAGTTAGAACACCGCCGATTGCAAATGGAATTGCGAATCCGGCTATGTATGGCCGAAACTTGCCCCATCGAGTATTAGTTCTATCTGCAATCATACCCATTATGGGATCATTTACAGCATCCCAAACACGAGTTGCTAAAAACATGGTTCCCATAGCTGCAGCAGAAAGACCAAAAACATCAGTATAAAATATCGGAAGGAATACAATGAATGTTTGGAAGAACAGATTTGAAGCTGTATCTCCGAAACTATAGCCGATTTTTTCCTTTAAGGACAATCTTGGTGCTGAAGCAGCAACCGCACCTATAGAATTTCCTTTAATGGAATCTTGTCCACTATCATTTTGCACATATCACCTTGAGAATTAATTTATTATTTAATTTACTCTACTAGTAAAATTGTTTTTGTCAAATCTTCATCACGGGAAGAGTTGCCAACCATAACTTCAAATTCGCCTGGCTCAACAGTATACATTTTATTTATGTCTGTGAAACCAAGATGTTCCGGCAAAATAGGAATTGATACAGTATTTGATTCACCAGGTTTCAAACTAATTTTTTTAAATCCCTTTAATTCTTTTACAGGTCTTGTCACGGAGCTAACTAAATCATGTATATACATTTGAATAACTTCAGTGCCTTCCCTATCCCCGATGTTTTTTATGTCAACCAAAACTTTTGCAGACTCTCCAGACAGTATTTTACTTTTTTCAAGTCTAAGATTTGTGAAACTGAAATTTGTATAACTTAAACCAAATCCGAAGGTGTATAGCGGACTAATGTCATCAAATAAATAACCACGACGCGCTGAAGGTTTATAATTATAAAAGCATGGGATATGTCCTGCTGATCTTGGGAAAGACATTGGCAGCTTTCCTCCCGGATTGTAATCACCAAATAAAACATCGGCAACGGCATTGCCAGATTCCTGTCCAAGGTACCAGCATTCAAGTATTGATGGAACATTATCATTTATAAAATTAATAGATTTGGGCCTGCCATTAAAAAGTATAACAACAACGGGCTTTCCTGTCTTCAAAATTTCTTTGACAAGGTTATTCTGCATTCCAACTAAATTAAGACTAGGCCTATCCCCCATGTGATCTTTATTCCAGGCTTCTCTTGATGTTTGTTCATTCCCTCCAAGAACCAAAACAACTGCATCTGATTCCGCAGCTGTTTTAACTGCTTCTTTGATTAACATTTTGTCTTCTTCTTTATTAGATGGGATCACCTCATCATTATTCCAGGAACCGCCAATCGTAATTTTGCAGCCCTCACCATATAGAACTTTTGTTTTATTTCCAATTTTATTTTTAATTCCTTCTAGAACTGTTGTATAATATTTTGGTTCACCGCTGTATCCTCCTAATAATTTTCGATCTGCATTAGGTCCAATTACTGCAAGAGTTTTAATTTTATTTAGATCTATCGGCAATAAATTATTTTCATTTTTCAATAATACAATTGTTTCTCTAGCAGCAGTTAAAGCTATTCGTCTATCATTTTCAAGCTTGGCTTCATTCTGAATAGGAGCAGTTTCTATATAAGGATCTTCAAATAAACCAAGCATGAACTTATGTTTTAATAAAGTACTTACTAATTCATTTATTACCGACTCATTTAATGTTCCTTCATTAACGAGATCAATCAAATTAGGATAACAATCAGGATCCGGGAATTCAATATTTACCCCAGCTTCTGCAGCTAGCAGTGCAGCATCTTTTTTATCTTTAGCTACTGAATGACTGACTGTCTCAGCTTTATTATATAATTCTGTTATAGCAAAATAATCAGAAACAACTGGTCCTTCGAAGCCCCATTCATCTCTCAAAATTTTTCTAAGCAGCCATTGATTGGCGTGAGAAGGCACACCGTCAATCTCATTGTAGGATGCCATTACACTTAATACGTTTGCCTTTTTAATTACTTCCTTAAATGGAAAAAGAAAGACATCTCTTATGATGCGTTCAGAATAATTTGCAGGGCCGCAGTTAGAACCTGATTCTGGTTGACCATGTGCAGCAAAATGTTTAAGAGTAGCAATAACATTTTTCTTATTACTAAAATCACCATCACCCTGTAAGCCCTTTACAGCTGCAATGCCTAGTTGAGAAACGAGGTACGGGTCTTCACCAAAAGTTTCTTCCACTCTTCCCCATCTTGGCTCCCTTGCAACATCAACCACAGGAGTTAATGCTTGATGAGCACCTCTCATTCTAGCATCTTCAGCAATTGAAGTAAAAATATCCTCTATAAGTTTTGGATTGAATGTTGAGGCGAGGCCTATCGGCTGCGGATAGCTAGTAGACTCTTTAGCTGCTAAACCATGAAGACATTCTTCATGAAAAATAACGGGTATTCCCAATCGTGTTTCTTCAACAAAATATTTCTGTA
>CAZRMA010000142.1:0-9129 GCA_964600655.1 uncultured Ignavibacteriaceae bacterium | reverse complement strand
TTTCCATTTTTCATCAAAAAAGTTTTCGGAAACATTCTCACTATATTCCGTTTTAGGCTCTTTTACAATGGTGGTTTTTCTTTTCAATAGATTCTCTTCGAATAATTCATCACCAAAAATTTCTTTTTGGTCTTTAAGTGATTGAATGATTTTATGTTTGATGCTTTGATTCATTTTGAATTTAGGATTGGTTTCATTTCACACTTCGACAAGCTCAGTGTGACAATTTCAATATTTCAGATAATATTTTATTTGCTGCTTGAAATTTAGATTGAAGCGGGAAATTAATTTTCTTACCATTCTTATGAATCACAGTTATCTTATTTGTTTCAAATTCAAACCCGCTGTTTTTATCTTTAAGTGAATTCAAAACAATCATATCTAAGTTTTTATTTTTAATTTTCTTTTGAGCATTCTTCAATTCATTATCTGTCTCAAGAGCAAAGCCGATTATTTTTTGATCTTTTTTCTTTAAAGAAGATAAAATATCTGTTGTTGATTCCAAATCAATTTTATTAAAAGTCGAATCTTTTTTTATTTTTTTTGGTGACACTTTTTTAGGCTTATAATCAGCTACCGCCGCAGACATAATTAAAAAATCATTTTCAGCTAATTCTTTATCCACAGCTTTTTTCATCTCAATAGCCGATCTAATTTTTATCATATTAATTTCCGGGAATGAAATTTCTGAAGAAGGCCCGGAAATTAAAGTTACCTCTGCACCTCGAAGGAAAGCAGCTTTCGCAATTTCATATCCCATTTTGCCGGAGGAACGATTACCGATAAAACGTACAGGATCAATATCTTCATAAGTCGGCCCGGCAGTAATTAAAACTTTTTTGCCTGTTAAATCTTTTTTATACCCGCTTAATATTAATTCAATAGCATCAATAATTTTATGAATTTCAGGCATACGCCCTTTGCCGTTTAAACTGCTTGCCAATTCACCTTCTTCAGCTTGAATAATATAGCGGCCAAGGTTTTCAAGCTTCGCTAAATTTTCTTGTGTAATTTTATTTTCGTACATATCAACGTCAGCAGCAGGAGATAAAACTAATGGACATCTTAATGCTGCGACTAAAGTTGTTAAGGCATTATCAGCGAATCCATGAGCAATTTTAGCGACAGTATTAATTGTACATGGGGCAATCACCATTAAGTCAGCCCAAATTGCATAATCAATATGCCAGGTTGAAAGCTCTGTTCCATTTTTTTGTGAAGCAGGAAATGTGTTTACTATAACTTTATTCTTTGAAAGCGAGGAAAGTGAAAGTGGTGTAATAAACTCAACAGCGGAAGGAGTCATTACAACTTTCACTTCAACTTTGCGTTTGACTAATTCACGTATTAAATAAGCAGATTTGTACGCTGCTATGCAGCCTGTGACCCCAATGATAATTTTTTTGCCGGATAGAATATCATTCTGCATTGGAGAAAAATTTTAATTGTTAAAAAATCGTAAGAAAATTCTTATACAAAAAACTACTGATTTGAAAAATCTTAAAAAAAATTATGCTGGCTTATAAAAAATCAAAATATACTTCTATTATAAACCAGCAAAAAATTTATGATTATATCATCCCCTCAATAAAAAAACATAGATTATTTTTTATACTTAAATTTAATTTCACCGTCAAGCAATTCATTCAAAGCTTGAATATGAGGTTTTTCTCTTTTCTCAAAATCCAACGAAATTTTTAATTGAGCAGGATTTTCAATGTCTTCAGCTTCATCCTCGGTAGTGCTGGTTGGAATGGTGCTGATTAAAGCATTGTATTCAATCTTGTTTTCGTCATTAATTTGCCGCCCACGTTTAGAAGCAACGATAATTCCTTCATAAACATTAGCCGCATTTTTATCAACTTCTCTTAAATCAATGGGATTTATTTCCACTTTAGTTACTCCTTATATAATATATTTTTTATTAAACTTTTTGCTTCTTGAACTGCTTTTTCCAAATCATTGTTATGTATAAAATAATCAAATTTATCCTTAAGACTCAATTCCATTTTCGCTCTCTCAATTCTCTTTTTAAGATCTTCTTTGCTTTCTGTATTGCGGGCAGTTAGTCTTTTAATCAACTCCTCTTTACTCGGAGGAACTATGTAAATCAAATGAGCATTAGGATAATTTTTCTTAATAGTAAGAGCACCGTTTACATCCAATTCAAGCAAAATGGGCTTATTTGCATTAACGTTTTCATCAATAAAACTTTTGAGAGTGCCGTAATAATAATCATAAAATCTTTCCCATTCAGCAAATTCATCATTTTTTATTTTCTCTTTGAATTCCGCTTCAGAAATAAAAAAATATTCTACTCCATCGTTTTCATTTTCTCTTTTTTTACGAGTAGTTGCTGAGATCGAGAAAATTACCTCAGGGAACTTATTTAAAATCCTTTTTACAATAGTCGTTTTTCCGGTACCGCTTGGAGCGGCGACAACAATTATTTCTCCATGCTGTGCTTTCAAGCTCACTCAATATTTTGAATTTGTTCACGAATCTTTTCTATTTCTTCTTTAATTAAAACTGCGTTATGTGTGATAATTGTAGAAATAGATTTGGATGAAATAGTGTTAGCCTCACGGTTCATTTCCTGACATAGAAAATTTAATTTCCTTCCCGGGTCAGTTTCTTTCTGTATGCTTTCTAAAAAAAATTTCAAATGACTTTTCAATCTAACACATTCTTCAGTTATCTCAGACTTTTCTGCAATTACAGCAAGTTCTAATTCCAATCTTTCACTATACGCTGTTAAATCTTCAATAAGCGTTTTAATTTTGTCTTTTAGTTTTTCAAAATATTCTTTGACACTTACCGAAGATTGTTTTTCAATTATCTCAAGCTTCTCTTCAATAATTTTAATTCTTTTTGTTAAATCTTTTGCTAACTCTTTCCCCTCATTCTTTTTCATATTGTTCAACTGAATGAGCGCTTGGTTTATGCCTTTTTTAATAATTTCAACCTGCTCGTCAGATACTGAATATTCATTTACAGAAAAAATATCTTTATTACTAATCAAATGTTCAAGTTTTATTTTTTCAGTAATCTTAGCAGCTTTTTTTAACTCTTTAATTAGGGTTAAATAATTTTTAAGTTTTTCTTTGTCAACAACATTGCCGTTTTCAGAATTTGCATTGTTTAATTGAATAAAAACTGTAAGCTTTCCTCTACCGACTTTAGACTTAATGAATTCACGAAGATCGTATTCTTTATTCATCAATGCAGAAGGAATCTTCAGATAGATATCCAGAAATCTACTATTAATGCTTTTAACTTCAACTTCAACGGAAAAATCTTTACTTTTAGCAAAGCCCTTCCCGTAACCGGTCATGCTGTTTATCATAAAATCCTAATAAAAAAAGAAGTTAAAAATAAGCAATTTAACAGAGTTTACAAAGGTAAATTTTTCCAAAAGTTTGGGAATAAGCTTTTAGAAAGCCTCTCCTATACCGAAATGAATTTGAAAATTTCTGAGAAAATGTTGATCCCATGTATCCCAAAGATATTTTTTTGAATCCGGATCATAAAATTTTAAACCGAAATCTATTCTGAAAGGAGCAATGGAGGTATAATAGCGAAAACCAAATCCTATCGCTTGAGCAATTTCATCGAAACGAAATTGGTTATATCCAATCCAGGTGTTGCCGGCATCAAAAAACATTGCAACACCAATATTTTTTAGAACCCTATACCGGTATTCAAGTGAACTTTCTAAAAGAAAAGTTCCTCCTTTATCTTTTAATCCATCCACATTTTTATTTTCTCTGGGAATAAGCTGATTGGAGGCCCATCCTCTAACAGAGTTACTTCCACCAGCAAATAATGTTCTGTTAATGGGTATTTGATCATAAGTTCCTTTATATTCCTGAAGATTGCCAATTTTAAATTTTCCAGCAACTATATTATTTCGTTTCAGATCAACTGCATTATAATAGGTAGCATTAATTAGAATTTTGTAAAACATCGCCCCTTCAAAATTAGAACCTAAAGTTTTTTGGACTAAATACGGAATAGCGTTAGCTTCTTCAATTTGAAACGAAAGGTTATAACCCCGTGTTGGAAAAAGGATATTATCTACAGCAGTTTTTCCAAAATCAGCACCTAAAACTGAAATGAATTTTTTGGAAGTACTGTCATTTATTTCTTTCCTGTAATATTCGTTGGTCTGTTCAATATTATAATAAGCGCTTAAAAAATTAAAATAGGTGAAGCTGGGAAATTCAAATTCAAACGTTAGTTTTGAACCTATGTTCGTAACATTTGTGGTTGGCCTTTTATTAATAGTAGCATAATTTTCCCACGTAGCAAAGATTGGTTTACCAAAAAGATAAGGTTGTTCGATTACTATTCTTGAATCAATATAACCAAGTAATGTAGTATCTCGAAAAGAAAATTTTTGGAACAGCGGGAAAAAATCTGCGTGAAAAATATTTTGAATTCCAAACGCGCTTCTAACAGTCAACTTTCTTGCATCGCCCAAAAAGTTTTTCCGTAAATAGGAGGCCCCAAGACCAAGATTAAAATAGGTTTCCTGATTGTTAGCAATTATTTCAGGTGATAACTGGTTTAGCAAACCTATATTTCCATCAAGCTGAATGTTAACTTTTTTATCGGATGAATCGGCCACGCCGGATAATGTAACCGAGTTAAATAAATCAGTTCGGAATAACCGCAATTGATTTCTTTTTATTTTTAACTTATCATAATGCTCACCAGGATTGATTTTAACAATATCTCGCAGCAGTTTTTCACTCACCAAGTTTTCGCCTGGGCCGTTCTTTTTTATTAAAATAGAATCAACAACAAAATAATTCCCTGTGGTAAAATAAATTTTAAAGTCGGCTCTATTGCTTATTGTATCTTTGATAATTATTGTGCTATCAAATCTTGCATACATATATCCACTATTCTGCAAAACGCTTACTGACTGATTAATTCCTTCTTGTAAAATATCCTGAGAGTATCTTTCCGTTGAATCGAAAGTAACATCTTCCTCGATTACTTTTTTAGGATCGGAAGCAAGATTTTCAAGACCAATTATTTTTGTAGCTCCAAAAAATGATGCAGCTTTTTCAGTAATTAAATATTTCAGATAAACATTATGTGCACTTGTATCAACTTCATATTTGTATCCAATTTTGGAATTGAAAAAACCATTTGCTGTGTAAAATTCTTCTAATGCTTCAATATCAATAGGAATATTAGATGAGTCGAAATAAACAGGTTCATTGCCGAGACTACTTACAATGGAATTTAAAAATTTCCAGAACCACCATGGAGTTTCTTTAGACAGGATTACACTTTCAAGTTGAGAGGTAGGAATGTCATGGTTTCCCTCAAATGAAATTGATTTTAGCTCGTATTGTTCTCTGCTTTGCCCGGCAAGCGAAACAGAAAAAATAAAAATTAAAAGTAGTGTTATTTTGATATAACGCATAAAGATGGTTTACGAAATCAATTTCATACAAGTGATTAATAAATAAGAATGAATTTTCGTTCAATTACAAGTTCAACTCGATATCTTTTGAAATAATTTTTAATGAGGGGTAGTCATTCGTAAAATTTTTCACAAAATAATTTTTTACTTCTGCGTTATCAATATTTTCAGACAGGAATAAGGAAATAGCTTCACTCTGTTCAATAATCAAGTGAGCATAATAAATTTTTGTTTTATTGAAATCTACAATATAACTATATACCTCTCCTCCCCCGCTTCCTAAAAAATAATCCAATGAGTTATAATAGATCAAATCATAATTAGATGATGGAAGCTCAATTTTTTTCACAAGACTCTCACTGAATGATCCATCTAACAAAATACTTTGGAAAACGGTTTTGAGGGAGTCGTTTTCATATTTCAGAAGATTAAATTTTATCCCCCAATCTTTGGAATTATTTATTTCAAACCCAGCGGCAATTTCGGTTGTAGTATCATTATCATAAACTCCTTTATAAGCAAAAGCGACTTCCTTGCCAATAATTTTTGAAACTTCACTTGCAGCAATTTGCGGATCGTTAAAATCAGGTAGTTTAGATGAAGGATTTTGATTTTCATCCTTGCTATTACAGCCAAGGAGTAGTAAAGTTAAAATTAGCGGCATTAAATATTTTCTATTTAATAACAATTTTGGTTCCTTTCTTTACGATGGAATAAATTTCATCAATATCTTCATTACTTACAGCAATTGAACCGTCAGTCCAATTAAAAACAAATGGAAGATTTTTGAAAATATAATTCATTCTTCCGATTCCGTGAATACCGATGTTTCCGCCAAGCGCGGTTTTTAAAGTTGGACATTCAGCATAATAATATTCAAACCTTAATTCATCATATTCTTTTTGATTTATCAAACCTTTCCTTAAACCTTCAGCATCATCTATGAGATTCGGATAATTTAGTCTTAAAAATTTATAATACACATTAGATGTATCAATCGAACATATCGCATACTCGCCCACCGGTGTTGCATAATCATTAGCTTTCGTTTTTGGCAGCGATACATTTTTCCCAAACGAAGCACGGTACGATTTAATAAAAAGCGTATCCTCGTATAAATTTATAGTATAAGTACTTCGATTTATAATTAGAACCGGATCATCTATTACGTTTATTCCTCTTTCTTGCATTGCTTCAGATAATGATACTTCACGTAAATTTAATATAACTCCGTAAACAACAACTCCGGCTAGAAATACAATTATCCCCCCACTGAAAATAATCACATTTCTTATTGTTGTTTTGTTTAAATAATTTTTAAGCGAAGCCGCATTAAAAGAAATATTTTTGTTCTTCTTATTAACCATTAATTATTGTCTTATTAACGGGATGAAAGAAACCTACATTTACGTTGATAAAATTAACTAAAAAAGACTAACTTTTAAATGAACATAAAAAAAGGCGAATGAGTAATTCGCCTTAAAACATACATATTTTTTTAATATTAAAATTTAAACTTCCATGATTTCAATTTCTTTATGCTTTAGAATATCGTCAACCGTTTTTGTGTGTTCATCAGTAAGTTTTTGAACTCTATCTTCTGCATCTTTTAATTGATCTTCTGAAATCTTTTTATCTTTTTCTTCTCTTTTAAGATGATCATTTGCATCTCTTCTAATATTCCTAATTGCCACCTTTGTTTCTTCACCATATTTTTTAATTAGCTTAACAAAATCTTTTCTTCTTTCCTCTGTTAACGGTGGAACAGGAATCCTAAGATTTGTGCCATCGCTTACAGGATTAAAGCCGAGATTTGCTTCAAGAATTGCCCGCTCAACTGCTGATACTACAGATTTATCCCAAGGCGTAATTGAAAGAGTATGTGCATCTAATACGGAAAGATTTCCTACCTGGTTTATTGGAGTCATATTTCCGTAATATTCAACTTTAACTCCATCTAATAATGCTGTTGTTGCCTTCCCGGTTCTAACTTTTGATAATTCACTTCTAAATGCTTCGATTGATTTATTCATTCTATCTTCTGCATCTTTGATTATTTTTTCCATGATGACCTCTGAAAAATTGTTAAATTTTTTAAGAAGCTAATTCCGTATTATCAATAAAAGTACCTATGGGCTCTCCCATAACTAACTTCAGTAAGTTACCAGGAACATCCATATTAAAGACAATCATCGGCAAGTTATTCTCCTGGCAAAGGCTTACAGCTGTTAAATCCATTACCCTCAAATTCTTTTTAAGAATATCCAAATAAGAAATCTGATCATACTTAATGGCATTAGAATTTTTTTCCGGATCAGAATCATAAACCCCATCAACCCGGGTTCCTTTAACAATTACATCCGCTTCAATTTCTACTGCTCGAAGAGAAGCAGCCGTATCCGTACTAAAATAAGGATGTCCTGTTCCTGCACCAAAAATAACTACTCTCCCTTTTTCAAGGTGACGAATTGCTCTTCTTCTGATATAGTGTTCGGCTACTTCATGAATTTCAATAGCGCTCATTAAACGAGTATAAATACCTTTATTCTCAATAGCATTTTGAAGAGCAAGTGAGTTTATCATGGTTGCGAGCATTCCCATTTGATCACCAGTAACTCTATCGATTCCGTATTCACCAGCACTTAAACCTCTATAAATGTTACCGCCTCCGATAACGATCCCAAGTTCTACACCAACATCTCTTATTTTTTGAATTTCATCAGAAAAAAAATCAAGAACTTTAGAATCAATGCCGAAACCTTTTTCGCCCATTAAAGATTCACCGCTAAGTTTTAGCAGAACTCTTTTAAATTTTAAATTACTCATAAATATTTTTCGATTGTGTGGGATTAAATATAAAAAAAGGTCTTAATATAATTAAGACCTTTTTTATAAAAGATTATTTATTTTCGTCGCTTAGATGGAAGCGGCGAAACAAAGAAAGTTTAACTTCTGTTCCATTTTTTGAATTGAATTGCTTGATTAAATCACCGACTACTTTAGAATTATCTTTGATGAACATTTGTTCTATCAAACAATTTTCCTGGTAAAACTTATTCAATTTACCTGTGGCAATTTTTTCTAAAATCTGTTCAGGCTTACCTTCCTTTTTAGCAACTTCTTTATAGATCTCAATTTCCTTTTCAATCACATCTTTAGTAATTTCTTCTCTATAAACACTAATAGGCTTCATAGCAGCAACCTGCATTGCAATGTCTTTGCCAATATTGGTTAACTCTTCTTTATTATTTGTAACTTTATCAAATTTAACCAACACACCTAATTTTGAACCCAAATGGACATAATCTACAACTAAACTATCCTCAGCTTTTTCAAGAGCAAATCGGGAGATTTCAATTTTCTCTCCAACTTTGCCAAGAACATCATTCAATTTAGTTTTTAAGGTTGGATTTTCATTCAATAGAGTTTCAACATTTTTTGGTTCAGAATTAAAAACGGATTCTAAAACTGAATCAGCAAAAGTTGTAAAGTCATCACTCTTGGCTACGAAGTCTGTTTCACAATTTACTTCAACCATAACTCCTTTGCTTCCATCATCAGAAACTTTGGTTACAATCAAACCTTCGTTAGCAGATTTCTCAGCTCTTTTAGCAGCAACAGATGCTCCTTTTTTTCTTAATACTTCAATAGCTTTTGTGATATCACCACCGGCTTCGATAAGCGCTTTT
>CAZRMA010000141.1:0-9237 GCA_964600655.1 uncultured Ignavibacteriaceae bacterium | reverse complement strand
CCCTATCTTGCTTGCCGGCAACTGCAATTATTCTGCTTTCGGGACAATGTCTGCACTGCAACAAAACAAAACCGGAGTTCTTTGGTTTGATGCACACGGAGATTTTAATTCTCCCGAAACATCATCATCCGGTTTCTTTGATGGAATGGCACTTAATGTATTAACAGGCAGTAGCTGGAAAGCCTTAAGTGAATCGATGAATGGATTTAAATTTATTGATGAAGAGAATGTAATTTTAATAGGCGTCCGCGACTTAGACAAAGAAGAAGAAATTCTTTTAAACAATTCAAAAATTATCAGAATAAATACAGAAGACATTCGTAAAAATTCAATTGAAACAATTGCTGATAATTTCTTCCAACCGTTTTCAAAAAAAGTCGAGCAAGTTTATCTTCACATTGACATGGATGTTTTAGATAAAGATGAATTCAAAGCAAACCAATTCGCTGCTCCAAATGGATTAGCATTAAGTGAGTTAATAGAAATAATAAAAGCTGTAAAACAAAATTTTAAAATTGCTGCTGCTTCACTTACAGCTTTTGAACCAGGCCTAGACAGTTCAGAAAAAGCAAATGAAGTTGTGCATGGAATAATTGAAGCAATCATAAAATAGACCCGCTTCTAACTTTCCCAAGGAGCCTAAGCGTCAAATTAATTCTATTTGATACTGCTGTAAATTATTACGTTATAATTAGTAGGCAGAATGATATATCCAAAAGTTATTTATTCCAATAAGACCTTCTCTTTTAAAGAGGAGGGTTGGGATGATTTCAATTGTTTACTAACAAACCAGAAATCTCTCACATTTCTCACTTGGGAAGGGAGAGACTTATTCTCAGTTAGATCTTTTCATTTTTTAGTTCTGTGCTTATATGTTTTCCTTTAGTTTCCAATTTATTTTCTGATAAAATTTTAATCTCGTAATATTTTTCTTCCCCTGAAGTTGATGCTCATACTCCCAAGGAGGGGTCAATAAATTCGATACGGATTATTTCAATAGTGTAATCCAAATAATTTTTAATTAATTTACGTAAGTCATTTAATTTATTTCAAATGAAAGATATGTGAATATTATGAAAATTAAACATCTAATTTTAGTAAGTCTTTTTATTACTTTCTTTTGTAGTCAACAATTATTTCCCAAATCACTGTCCCCTTCATCAAACTCTGAAGAGAATTCTTTTAAAACTAAAATAGACTCGGTTGCACTAAAAGTATTAAAAGAAACCAAAGCGCCTAGTGCGTCCATAGCGGTGGTAAGACACGGGAAGATTGAATATATACATGCCTATGGCGATGCTACTCTCAATCCGAAAAAGGCTGCTAAACCGGATATGCGATACGCTATCGGGTCCATAAGCAAACAGTTTACAGCTGCAGCGATATTGTTACTTGAACAAGAAGGAAAACTTTCAATCAACGATCCAGTTTCTAAATGGCTGCCTGATCTTACTCAAGCAGATGAAGTAACAATTAAGCAATTGCTGTCTCATACCTCCGGTTACCAGGACTTCTGGCCGCAGGACTATGTACCACCAATGATGCTGGAATCAATGCCGCCTGAAGAAATTTTGAATCGCTGGGCAAAAATACCTCTTGATTTTGAACCCGGAACCCGCTGGCAGTACAGTAATACAAATTTTGTAATTGCAGCATTAATAGTTGAAAAGATAACCAAAGAATCATTCTATGAATTCTTGCAAAAAAATATTTTAGAGCCGCTTAAATTATCAAGTGCTGTGAATTTTGATAAAGGAAAATTTACTAAAGAAGATCCCACAGCATATATGCAGTATGGATTGGGTCCTTTGCGGCCAGCACCTCAAGAAGGTTCGGGCTGGATGGCTGGTGCCGGAGAATTAGCAATGACTCCTCAAGACTTAGCTAAGTGGGATATATCAATTATAAATCAAAGCCTAATGAATCCTAAATCATACAAGAAGCTTGAAACCGAAGTGCTTTTAAAAAACGGAATAGGAACAGGTTATGGTTTAGGTGTACATGTTGGAATGGAAAAAAATCATCGTAAAATATCACATGGCGGCGAGGTTTCAGGATTTACTGCTTATAATGCTGTGTTTCCAGATGACAGTGCTGCGGTGGTTGTTACAGTTAACCAGGATGCTTCACCTGCTACAGAAGCTATTGCAGAAAGAATATTTGGCATATTATTTAAAGCGGAAGATAATGAAACTACTGCTCGAACTGAGCAAGCCAAAAAGATTTTTACGGACTTACAAAATGGCAATATTGACCGTTCATTGTTTACGTCGAATGCAAATTCATATTTTAGTGAAACTGCTCTTCAGGATTTTAAAACCAGTTTAGATAGTCTTGGCAGTATAAAAGCGTTTGTTCAAACCGGACAACGCGAAAGAGGTGGAATGCTAAGTAGATCTTTCAAGGTTGAACTTCAAAATCAAACATTGCGGGTATGGACTTATCAGATGCCGGATGGAAAATTGGAGCAATATCAAATTGCGCCGCAGCCTATTAAATAACTGATAAAATTTACATAATTATAAACTCATAAAGTGTTTTAAAATTATAAAGAAGGTTTAAATTTTAAAGATAGTGATAATTAATAAAGCAAATGAAGTTGTCCCTGAAATGATTAAGGCAGCACATCGATAATTTCAACCAATTCAATTCTACAATAAATTATCAGAAGGAAGCAATTTTACTTTCAATTTATTATATTCTAAAAAAAGTCATAAGGAAACTATTTGGAATCTAAAAATGAAAGTCGCGTTTAGCAAATTAAACATTATAATAAGAGCAATAATGGAATTAGGAATTATTGCGGGATTATGTTATTGGGGATTTCATACTGGTCAAAATCTATCAAATAAAATTATTTTAGGTATCAGTTCTCCTTTATTAATTTTTGGTTTTTGGGGTTTGGTAGATTTTCACGATGCTGGGAAAAAGGCTGAAATATTAAGATTAATTCAAGAATTATTTCTTTCTGGATTGGCGGTGATTGCTCTATATTTAGCTGGACAGCATTTACTTGGCTGGATTTTGGGAAGTTTATCTATTATTCATCATGTACTCGTTTATTTACTTGGGGATACATTACTGAAATAATAATGAAGTTCCCTGACAATTTGAATTATCAATTATATTATTAAGATTTCAGTTCACTCGCAGACCATTGTGTAAAAGTAAAAAATTAAAACCAAGAATCCGGCAATGTTCGCCAAATAAATTACTTATCTTTATTTCACAATTTTAAAATCCTTCTTAGAATAAAATTTTAGATGAATATTGAAATAGATAAAAAAGTATTTGAATCGTTTCCTGTTTTAGAAAGCGAAAGACTTTTATTTAGGGAAATAAAATTAAACGATGCAAAAGATTTATTTATCATTCGCTCAAATGATGAGGTAATGAAATTTATGGATACAAAAAGATTAGAATCGCTTGAGGATACAGAAAAACTCATAAAATCGATTAATGAATCTTTCACAAATGAAACAGGCATTAATTGGTCGGTCGTTGAAAAAAGTTCAAACAAGATGATAGGCTATTTTGGATATTGGCGAATCATTCATGAACACTGTAGAGCCGAAATTGGATATGCTTTGCATCCGGAATATTGGAAAAAAGGATACATGATCGAAACAATGAAATCACTAATAAATGTCGGCTTCCACAAAATAAAACTTCACAGCATTGAAGCAAATGTTAATCCCAATAATTCAAGTTCAATAAAACTACTAGAAAAAATAGGGTTCAAAAAAGAAGCTTATTTTAGAGAAAACTTTTTATTCGATGGTAAGTTTTTGGATAGTATTATTTATTCGCTGCTTGAAAAAAATTTTATACAATAATGATTTATTATTATTCTGGTGTTAAGACTTTTAAAAGTATGCTTTAAATATCCAGTTAATAATTAATTGAAATTTTAATGCAGAATTTATTGGTAAGATTATTTAAGGTAATTAAGTTAAAATCTGATATAAATCTAAAAAATTAGTTTTCTTTTTTGGATATTATAATGAAACTGTAATTGTCAGGAGCTCCCCTTTTAACAATTAATTTTTTCATTTCCTCTGCAAGCTGGTTAATATTTTTAACTCTGTCGTCTAAAAATTTTTCCAATTCTTCATTTTTGATTACGGCAGTAACACCATCGGAACAAAGTAAAAATCGGTAGAACTCTTGAGGTGTAATCCTAACTTTACTTAATTCAACATCAATATAATTTCCGTCTCCTAGAGCCTGCATTATTATATTTTTGTTCGGATGATTTTCAGCTTCCTTCAAAGTCAAATAACCTTCGTCCACTAATTTTTGCACGAGTGAATGATCTTTGGTTAGTAGCTTTAAAATTCCGTTTCTTGATAAATAAATTCTTGAATCACCAACGTGTCCCCAATAAGCAGTATCGTCTTTAATAAAAAGCACTTCTGCGGTAGTAGCCATACCCTTCAATCCAAAGTCTGTTTCTGACGTTTCAGTTACTTTTTCATGAGCCTTAATGATTGAATATCTAATACGTTCGAGGAAATCATCGATAGTGGAATTTTGAAAGGTTTCTAATATAGTTTCAACAGTAATCTGAGATGCTACTTCCCCGGCTTTATTTCCGCCTAAACCGTCACAAACAATAAATAATGTTCCACCAAGAATTTCAAAAACCCCTATTGAATCTTCATTATCTTTTCTTTTTAACCCTATTTCAGATAATGAGGTATAAGCATATTCCATAATTACCTTGAGAACATTTTCTTGATAAATATTTTAGTAAAAATAACCACAATTTAATTTAAATCCATAAGACTGCAGTTTATATTTCAAATTAAATTTATAACACTTGCACAAAAATTATACCCAATATATAACAATTTGCTTAACAGTACACATACAATTATATTTGAAGCTTAAATTTAAAAAAAATACAATTATTGCGAGAGTGGCGGAATTGGCAGACGCGCTAGACTTAGGATCTAGTACCATTACGGTGTCGGGGTTCGAGTCCCCGCTCTCGCACTTCTTTCATTAATAATGATTTTCCGAGGGTTAAGTGGAATATAAAATAAACGAATTAAATTCTTCCGAAAAAGAAGTAGAAATGACTTTTGCATACGATGAAATCAAAAGTGCTATTGAAACGGAAGTACGTAAGCAAACTAAAAATATTCAGATGCCGGGCTTTAGAAAGGGTAAAGTACCGTTAACTGTTTTGAAAAAAATGTACGGCGATGCACTTGAATATGAAGCTTCAGAGAAGGTTGCTAATACAAAATTTTGGGATATTGCCAAAGAAAAAGAACTACAGCCAATAGGCCAGCCACAGTTAACTGATCTTAAATTCAATACCGGTGAAAATTTATCATTTAAAGTTAAATACGAAGTTGTACCTGAAATAGAAGTTAAAGATTATACCGACCAAGAAATTGAAATCCCGGTGTTAGAAGTAAAAGAAGACGACGTTAATCATGAAATTGAACATATAATTAAAACTAACAGCACTCAAGAAGTGGTTGAAGAAGTTGGTACTGATAAGAATTTTATCATCAAAGCTGTACTTCAAAGAGTAGATGAAGAAGGAAATCCATACAAAGACAGTAAGCCTGAAACAATTGATATTGATCTTTCTAATCCTGGAATTCAATCTGATATTATTGAAAATGCCAAAGGTAAAAAAGTAAGTGAAACTTTCAATTTTTCATTTAACGATGAACATACTCATAAAGATAAAGATGGAAATGAAGAGAAACATTCCGAAAAGTTTGATTACAAAGCTGAGATAAAAGAAATAAAAAAAATTGTAGCTCCGGAATTAAATGAAGAGTTAATTAAAAAAGTTACCAAAGATAAAGTCTCGACAGAAGAAGATTTGAGAAAAGAAATTAAAAATGATATTCAAACGTACTATGATCAAAGAACCGATGAATTAATTCAAGATAAATTATTAAAAGCAGTTGTTGAAAAAAATGATTTTAAGCCCCCGGAAACTTTAGTGCATAATATTCTTGATGACATGATCAAAAGAGAAGAGGAACAGTATAAAAAACAAGGTTACAAAAATCTGGATAAAGGTGAGGTTGGTAAAAGGCTTCATCCAATGGCAGAGCTTGAAGTGAAGTGGTATTTAATTAAAAATGAGATCCAGAAAAAAGAAAACATCCAGGTTACGGACGAAGACTTACAAGAACTTGTTAAACAAGATGCAGTGAAAACCGGATTGCCTGAAGATAAATTAATGGCATATTACAAGTCATCCGGCTACAACGAAAGAATGCTAGATAAAAAATTATTTGATTTTTTGAAAGAGAAAAATACGATTAAGAAAATTGAACCGGAAAAAATTACACAAACAGAAATTGAGGAAAAGAAATGATAAAAAGACCGGAAATATATAACCAATTGGTTCCTTATGTTATTGAACAAACCGGACGCGGCGAACGCGGGATGGACATTTATTCACGCTTGCTTCGTGAAAGAATTATTTTTATCGGAACGCCAATAGATGATCATATTGCCAGCTTAACAATTGCTCAATTGATTTTTTTAGAGGCGGAAGATTCTGAAAAAGATATAAATTTGTATATCAATTCACCTGGCGGCAGTGTCAGTGCCGGATTAGCAATTTATGACACTATGAAATACATAAAGCCTGATGTTGCCACCATCTGCGTTGGTTTAGCAGCTAGCATGGGTGCAGTTCTTTTAGCAGGCGGCGCAGATGGAAAAAGAAGTGCACTTCCAAATGCGAGAATAATGATACATCAGCCATGGGTTGGCGGCTTGCAGGGCCAAACTTCCGATATTGAAATTCATGCTAGAGAAATGATTAAAACTCGTGATACCCTTTACCAGATATTAGCTAATCATACCGGAAAATCAATGGAGCAAATAACTAAAGATTGCGACAGAGACTATTTTTTGAGTGCAGAAGAAGCTAAAGTTTATAAGCTTATTGATAGTGTTCTGGAAAAAAGAATACCACTAGATAAAAAATAATATGTAATTCAAAAGACGCTGTTCTTTACTTCAAAGAACAGCGTTTTCAATTCTTTCAAATTCAAATCCGGTAAGTTTTCATAGATGAGAACTTTAAAACTCAACACAAAAATCCTTTTTATATTTTTATTACTTTTTTCTTCCAATGTAATTTTTCCTCAAAACTTAATTTCCCGGTTAGATAATTATTTAAATAAATACTACGAAAATAAAAATATACCTTCCATTTCAGCAGGCATTTCTTCAAACGATGTAGTTATCTGGGCAAATACTCAAGGTTTTGCAGACTTAGAAAATAATGTACCGGCTATTAACGAATCTGTTTACAGGATAGCCTCAATTTCAAAATCCATCACTGCAGTTGCTGTCATGCAACTAGTTGAGAAAGGCAAGATAGATCTTGATGAAGATGTGCGAAAATATATCCCCTATTTTCCTAAAAAGAAATGGAAGTTTACTACTAGGGAATTACTAAATCATACATCTGGAATCAGAAGCTACAATAATCCGGCTGAATTTGATAGTAAGGAATATTTACCAACCATTAAAGATGCAGTAGGAGTTTTATTAAAAGATACTTTGAAGTTCAAACCGGGAACCAAATATCATTATTCTACTTTAGCTTATAATTTATTAGCAGCTATTATTGAAAATGCAAGCGGGATGACTTATGAAAAATATTTACAACAGAATATCTTTGAACCCGCAAAAATGACATCAACTCATTTCGATTTTCAAAAAAATATTATAAAAAATAGGGTCCACGGCTATATCAAAAATGAATTTAGGCAATTTAAAAATGCTCCATTAGCAGATCTTAGCATTAAATTTCCAGGGGGCGGTATACTTTCAAATAGCATTGACCTGCTTCATTTTGCCGATGCTTTGATTTATGGAAGATTAATTAAACCCGCAACTCTGGACACAATGCTTGTGCCTTCCAAATTAAAAAACGGTACTATCCTAACATATGGCTTGGGATTTGGAATCGGTACTGATAGCAGCGGCAAGAAATATTTCTTTCACTCTGGTGCCGGGACAGGATTCACTTCATTTTTAATAATTTATCCTAAAGAAAAATTGGCGTCGGTTTACTTAATGAATATACGAGATAGAAATTTAGATAATCCGGCATTAGATTTATTATCAATTGTGTTGGGAAAAGATATGGTAAATATTAAAAAATCAGCCGCAGACGAGCTTCTGCAAAGCTCGATGAAGGTGAACGTTGATTCCGCTATTTCAGAATATAATATTCTGAAAAAAGATTCTTCCGATATTTATAAAGTCGGTGAAGAAGAACTAAATCTGTTTGGGAATGATTTAATAAATATAAAAAATTATGTTGGTTCAATTAAGCTATTTAGATTTTTAACAATTGAATTTCCAAATAACAAAGATGCATTCCTTGGTTTAGCTAATTCTTATAATTTGGATGGCAACAGGGGACTGGCAATTAAAAATTATAAAGCAGTTTTAAAATTAGAACCAACTAATTCTGAAGCAGCTTTTAAGTTAAAAAAGCTAATAGAATTCTAGCATTTTAAGTCTGATTGCCTTCAGCTTGAAAGACTTACAATTTATACTTAAGTTCACATTTCATGCATTTAATATCAGAAACATCTAAATGAAACAAACCTTACTTTCCAATCCAACAAGTATAATAATTTTTTTAACTGTAATTCTAGCGTTTGTATATTGGTTAAAAGACCGAAAATTTGCTGCCCCGGTTTTTAAAGTTATACCTTTTATACTTTGGATTTATTTTCTCCCTATGCTTGCAACAACACTGGGTATAACACCGCCTTCATCTAAAGGTTATACCTGGGTTACAAATTATTTTTTACCCGCATCTTTGGTTTTGCTTTTAGTATCCTCAGATATACCGACAATTTTAAAATTAGGTCCTAAAGCTTTAGTAACTTTTTTAGCTGGAACTTTAGGAATAATGATTGGGGCAGTAATTTCATATTTAATATTTAAAAGTTTTCTGCCTGATGACGCATGGAAAGGCCTTGCTGCTTTAAGCGGAAGTTGGATCGGCGGCGGTGCGAATATGATTGCAATAAAGGAAAGTGTAGGAACTCCTGATTCTTTAATGGGACCTATCATTATTGTTGATACAATTGTTGCATACGGCTGGATGGCCATTGTTGTCAGCTTTTCGGATTATCAAAAAAAGATTGATAAAAAAAACAATGTGGATTTGAGTCTGGTTAATAAAATAAATAAAAAGATGGAAGAACTATCAGCCCAAAAACA
>CAZRMA010000140.1:0-9239 GCA_964600655.1 uncultured Ignavibacteriaceae bacterium | reverse complement strand
TTGAGCAAAAGTGGTAAAAGAAAACAATAGAATAGTTGCGAAAAGAGCAAAAGCTTTTTTCATATTGGGTCCTCATATGTGTTGATAAATAATGTTTGTTTCAATTTCTTTGTCGAGTCGATTTGATTCAACATATATGCCATCAAAAAATTATTTCTACGGAATTAATCTATAGGTAAAAATATCTCCCGCTAAGTTGTTATATTTTTATTAATTAACTTATATTTTCTCGTATGAGGTAAAATTGAAAGTTGAAGATAGGTTTGGAAATTAATAACTAATTAACCGGAAATGTAAATGTAATTATTACTTGATGGCTGGAAATAATTATAAATATGATTGCTTAATATCATTTAAAATAAGAAAAGCTTTGCCTTGAAATAAAATTATTACCGGGGAAAATAATACGGCAGTTTGGTTTAAACTTTCTGTTATGGTAACAATTCAATTCTATTTGCTAAATATAAATGATACCATTCTTCCCTGGTTAATTCAATTTTGTTTGCTTCGCAGATTGATTTTATTCTCTCAGGATTTCTTGTCCCAATCACAGGCTGTATTTTAGCTGGATGTCTTAACAGCCAGGCAATCGCAATTGCTTCCCTGCTTACATCTTTTTCTTTAGACAGCTCATTTATTTTTCTTGCTACCACTTTAATTCTTTCTTCTTGAATTTCATTTTCATTTTTAAATGGTAGTCCTTGTGCCAAGGGCGACCAAGCTTGAAGCTGGATATTATTCATTCTGCAATATTCAATTGTTCCTTCGCCAGTGAGCTTTTGAATATTTTCTTTTTTGCTTCCCACTATTCCTTCGTCAATCAAATCGGTATATACAACATTCATTTCTATTTGATTAACTATTAACGGCATGTCCAAATATTTTTGCAAAAATTGAATTTGGAATGCAGTGTGATTGCTGATTCCAAAATATCTCACTTTTCCAGCAGCTTTTAATTCATCAAAAGCTTTTGCTACTTCTTCCGGTTCAATCAAAGGATCAGGGCGGTGGAGTAATAAGATATCAATATAATCGGTTTTTAATCTTTTTAAGCTTGCGTTGACCGAATTTATGATATGCTCATAACTGAAATCAAATCTATGAGGAGAGTTTGGATTTGGTTCTCCTGGAAACCTTATACCGCATTTTGTTTGAATCACTATTTTATCACGCAGCGCAGGTTTCTGTTTAAATATTTCAGAAAACACTATGTCGGATTTACCTCGGGCATAAATATCGGCTGTGTCGAAAAAATTAATTCCTTCATCCAAAGCTGCATTTATTGCTTTCAATCCTTTATCTATAATTTCTTTGGTTAATGGTTCATCATCCCAAATTTGACCGAGATCCATACAACCGTAAATAATGTTAGAAACTTCTAAATCCGTATTAATTAATTTTAACTTTTTCATAATAATACCTTTAGGTTATCTATTTAATTTAACTTTCTGCAAATGATTTATCATTAATTTTATTTCCAGATGATATACTAATCTGTGATAAAATCATTCCTGCCAGCATAAGCGAACAACCAATTATACCGCGTAAAGAAATTGTTTCATTTAAAATTAACCAGCCGCCGAGCAATCCAAATACCGATTCAAGACTCAGAATAATAGCCGCATGAGAAGGAGGGGCATATTGCTGGGCAACTACTTGAAGTGTATAAGCGATTCCAACTGAAATTAATCCGCCGTATAAAATTGGAATTAATGCATTGTAAATATTTTGAAGAGTAATAACTTCAATAGCAAAAGAAACAATAAAACTTAACAATGAACAAACCGCAAATTGAAGAAAAGCAATTTTGATAGGGTCGATTTTCTTAATCAAAAAGCCGATTACAATTACATGCAGTGCCCAAAATATTGAACTGATAAATACAAGCCCATCTCCCTTTCCTAAAATAAATTGTTCATTTACACTTAATAAGTATAATCCGACAACTGCTATAAAAGCACTTATCCAGGTTAATACTTTTGATTTTTGCTTAAAGAATACTCCGATAATTGGAACAAGAATTAAATATAAGCCAGTTATAAACCCTGCTTTTCCGGCCGTGGTATATACTATTCCAATTTGCTGAAGTGAAGCACCAATAAATAAAACAACTCCGGCAATAATGCCTGCCCAAATAATTTCTTTTCTTTTTTCTTTTAGAAAGATTTTTTCTTTATTAAATTTTCTTTTTTTATTAAATAGAAGTAATGGAATCAATGATATTGAACCTATAGCAAATCTTACCGCATTAAAACTGAATGGGCCTATAAACTCCATTCCTGCTCTCTGTGCAACAAAGGCAAAGCCCCATAGCATTGCTGTAATTAATAAAAGTATGTTTGCTTTCAAGAAAAGTAAAAGATTAAAGAAGTTATTAGCCTATAAATTATATTATATCCTAACCGAATTACATATCTCTTCAACGTCATCAACTTGTTTGGGAATTTCTTTTTTGCCCAAAACTCTGTGACCGGCTTTTTCAACAAGAACATCATCTTCTATTCTTATACCACCGAAATTTCGATACTCTTCAAGCTTATTATAATTAATAAATTGTGAAAATTTATTTTCGGCTTTCCACATATCAATTAATTGGGGAATAAAATATATTCCTGGTTCAACAGTCAAAACAAAACCAGGCTCTAATTCTTTAGCAAGCCGTAAATATGCAAGTCCAAACTGATCACTTCGCTCGATTTTTTTATTATAACCAACCAGATTTTCACCAAGTCCTTCAAGGTCATGCACATCAAGACCCATCATGTGCCCCAAACCATGCGGGAAAAATAAAGCATGTGCGCCTTCTTTCACAGCCTGGTTGATGTCTCCTTTCATAATGCCGACACGTTTAAGCCCGCCTGCAATAACTTTCGCGGCATGTAAATGAATGTCTTTATATTTTTTACCAGGCTTAATTGCTTTAATCGAATCCATCTGAGCTTTTAATACAATTTCATAAATTTCTTTTTGTTTTGATGTAAATTTTCCGTCGACAGGGAATGTTCGAGTTATATCGCTGGCATAATGTAAAAGTGATTCAGCTCCTGAATCATTAACTACAAGCTGGCCTTTCTTCATTAAATTATCATACGAATGATTGTGTAGTGTTTCCCCGTGAATTGAAAAAATACTTGAAAAGGAAAGCCCCTTTCCCAATGATAGCGCAATTCCTTCAATTGCTCCTGCAATATCTCTCTCATAAATATCGGGACGGGTAAAGCGCATCGCATAAGTCTGCATTTCGTAAGATATATCAAGAGCATATTCTATTTCTTCAATTTCTTCTTTACTTTTTATAGACCTTTGTTCAATCACCGCTTTAGTTAATTTCCGCGAGGTAAAGTTGTTCAATGCATTATGATTGATTCCAATCAACTCAGAAAGCCATGAAATATTTTTATACCTGTATTGCGGCAAATAATGTATATTTCTACCATTTTGAATAGCAGATGAAATTGCAATAGATAAATCAGAAAGTGTTCCGGTATGTTTTACACCAACTTGCTTAGCTAGATCTTTCACTTTAGGCTGCGGACCCATCCACACAATATCATCCATTTCAAAATCGTTTCCGTAAATCACTTCTCTATTTTCATCAACATCCAAGATAGCAGCGAAGCCAGGTAAATCAATACCCCAATAGTAGAGGAATGCACTGTCCTGCCGAAACGAATAAACGTTATCAGTATAGTTAAATGGCGATTCATAATTTCCCGGGATTAAAATCAATCCCGATCCAACTTTTTTCTGTAATGTTTTTCTTCGCTGCGAATAAATTTTTGGATTGAACAATATAAGCTCCTTTCGATTTATCAGCTCAATTATAATTAGACTGAAACAAAAACAATTAAACTAAAGAAACATCTTTAATGAATATAAGAAAATTAAGAATTATTTTATTGAATGTTAGTGCATAAAATTAAATAATGAAGTTTTAATATTACAATCAATTAAGTATATAACTCTCTAATTTCTTTTTCAGATAATTCCCTAACTTCTCCAGGTTTTAATTTGCCTATCAAAATATTTTTAATACGTACTCTTATTAATCTTAAAGTTGGATGCCCGACTTTTGCAGTCATTTTCCTGACCTGTCTATTTCTTCCTTCAGTAATTATCATGCTAAGCCACGCTGTTGGAATATTTTCTCTATTTCTTATTGGAGGAATTCTTTCAACAAAATTTGGAGGCTTAATTAATTTTACTTTTGCGGGCAGAGTTATTTTCTCTTCAACAACTGCTCCATCTCTTAAATTATTTAATACTGATTCACTGGGAATATTTTCAACCTGTACATAATATTCCTTTTCATGATGATGTTTTGGACTGAGTAAATGACCAGTTAATTTTTTGTCATTAGTTAAAATCAACAATCCTTCACTATCCATGTCTAATCTTCCCACAGGATAAACGCCTTTGGGAAAATTGAACAGGCCTTTAAGTGTTTTCCTATTACTCTGATCGCTGAATTGAGAAAGGACTCCGTAAGGTTTATTTAGAGCAAAATACCATATCTTATTTTTTATTGTCATTTTATGCTGTAAATGAAAGAAAAATTAGGAACTTTTACATTGGGAAATCGTCTTAAATCAATAGATATAAGCTAAACTTTAATTTTTTATTATAACAATATTACTTATTTTTAGTGGTCTTATGATAACAAATTTTATTTTTTTAGCGGAGGTAAAATGTCATACCGCGAACAGCAAAAACTTTTAGATGAGCTGAAAAAATATGAAAGAAAATTTGATAGAAAAGAATTAGAAGAATATAAAATGTTCATAAAGCGTCAAAAAGACGATGAAGATTTTGATTCTGTTTCAATGGCACGGCTGCAAGAATTGTATAATAAATTTCATGTTACTATCGATAAATCAAAATTCGATTCATTTTTCAAAAAAAAGGCTGATGAATAAAATTATATCCATTCAATTATCACCAGCTTTAAAATGAACAGACCAATTTACGCTGCACAATTAAATAATATTTTTCGTATTGCTAAAAACTTACAAAATAAACTATTTTTGAACTCCTTTTTATTTAGAGGTTTTGATGAACTATAAGTTAGTTAATAAAATATTCGCTGCTGTTGTTTTCTTGATTTCTTTATTCGTGTTTTTCTCAACAGTTCAGCCTTCGGTTTCATTCTGGGATTGCGGCGAGTTTTTAGCGGCCGATAGATATTTACAAGTTCCACATCCTCCGGGAGCGCCATTCTTCTTGATACTTGGAAGAATTTTTATGATGATTCCTTTTGTAGCGAATTTAGCATTACGTGTGAATACGATATCGGTTCTATCGAGTGCATTCTCGGTATTGTTTTTATATCTAATTGCCATAAAACTTATTGAAAATTACAGAGGCAAAGAATATAAAACTTCGCTTGAAGCAATCGGAACTTTTGTTGCCGCAGCTATTGGAGCTTTATCTTTTTCATTCAGCGATACATTCTGGTTTAATGGCGTTGAAGCTGAAGTTTACGCTTTCAGTACTTTTTTATTTTCCGGGATTGTCTGGTTGATAATGGTTTGGAATGAAAAAGCAAATGAAAAGGATAATGAAAAATATATTTTAATGATTGCATACTTAGTAGGAATTGCAACCGGGGTGCATTTGATGAGCGTGCTGGCGATAGTCCCTGTGGTTATGATTATCATGTTTAGAAAATATGTTGATGATGAACAAGCCTTAAAACAAACCGGTTATATTTTTCTTGGCCATGCCGCTATAATAATTATTATTGCATTAGCTATGTGGGCAGCGCAAACATCTACCACGGCGCCAACACAAGCAGAGTATCAGTCTTATGATTCTAAATTTAAAATGATAGTGGCTGCCATAAGTATTTTTTATATGGCAGGTTTCTGGAAGAAATTATTTACACGCAATTCAATTTACCTACCTTTAATTGTCGGAGGAGTTGCTCTTTTTGCAACCTATCCAGGGGTGGTAAAATTAATTCCCGAGATGATGACAAATATTGCTGGAGATAATGTTGCAATCGGTATTGCTATTCTCGTAATAATTTTAGCGCTGTTCGGATTCTTAGTTCACTATTCAATTAAGAATGAAAAGCCCACTCTTCACTTAGTCGGGTTATCCGCTATTTTTATCTTTGTTGGATTTACTTCGTATGCGATGGTAATTATACGAGCTAATCAAAATCCTCCGATGAATGAAAATGAACCAAATGATTTTAGTGAGCTAGTAACTTATTTAAATCGCGAACAATATGGCGACTTCCCGATTTTCAAAAGAAGATTTGCCACCGAACCGCATCAGCAAATCGTCTATACAGGTTATTCAAGTGATTTGGATTTCTTCTGGCGCTATCAGATGAACCACATGTTTACAAGATATTTATTATGGAACTATGCCGGAAGACAAAGCTGGGACCAAGACGCTCCTGCTGACATTGCACCATTTAATAAGGTAGGAGATCTTTTCGGAAAAGTATTCGATTTACAATTTGAAGGGAAGGTTAAAGATTCACTTTTTGCAATTCCATTTCTGCTCGGGCTAATAGGCATATATTTCCATTTCCGGCGGGATTGGAAAATGGCAACCGCATTCATGGTGATGTTTATTTTTATGGGAATATTTACGGCATTTTATCAGAACCAGCAGCAGCCCCAGCCTAGGGAAAGAGACTACTTTTATGTCGGCGCTTTCTTTGTTTATTCAATTTGGATTGCAATAGCCATAAGAGGATTAATGCAGCTTGCATTAGAAAAATTGGAAAAGTCTTCTTTAAAAACGCCTGCTGTTGTTACAATTTTAGCTCTTGGTGTTATTTTCGTCCCAATTAAAATGTTTAGTGCCAATTATTTTACTCACGATAGATCAAAAAATTGGGTACCATGGGATTATTCCTACAACTTGCTTCAAAGCGTAGCACCAAACGGAGTACTATTTACCAATGGAGATAATGATACATTCCCGCTTTGGTATTTGCAAGACGTTGAAGGAGTTAGAAGAGATGTTAAGATTGCAAACCTTAGTTTGTTAAATACTACCTGGTATATAAGGCAATTAAAAGATTCCGACCCATACCATGTTGGAACAATAAAGATGAATTTGTCGGACGCACAGATTGAAAATCTTCAACCTATTCGCTGGAAATCAACCGATGTAACGCTGCCACTTCCGAATCAAACCTCTACTTCAAAGGGATTGACAGACTTCATGCAAAAATTTGATGTTTCAGATACTGCTGTTATAAGTAAAGGTGGAATCTCTTTTAAAATGAACCCTACTTTAAACTTTGGAAATGTTCAGGCAATTCGTGTTCAGGATATTATGGTTAAAGAAATTGTGGAAGCAAATAATTGGGAAAGACCAATTTATTTTGCGGTTACTTGTTCTGAAGACAGCAAAATCGGATTGTCAGATTATTTAAGAATGGAAGGAATGGCACTAAGACTTGTCCCTCAAAAACGACCTGCTAATGGTGAATTTATTGATGAGAAAATATTAAGGGAACAATTGTTTAATGAAAATCCTGGTTATAGTAAGGATTATAAACCTGGATTTAAATTTAGGGGTTTAAATAATCCGAATATTTTCTTTGATGAAAATCATGTAAGAATGATGCAGAATTATAGAAATGCTTATATAAGACTTGCACTGAATTATTTGTACTCCGACAGAAAAAATCTTACTATAGCAACTCTTGATACTATGGAAGTAAAAATACCGCGAGAGCATATTCCGATAGATAATATAGGCTTGTTGTACCAGATTGGTAATCTTTACATGGAAGCAGGAGCGATGGACCGTTATAAAGTGATTGCTTCAGAAGTTGAGAAGAAAGCCTTAGTACAAATTGAAGCTAATCCAGGCACCGGTATCTCACGTTCATATTATGACCCTTATAGAATTCTACTTTCGGTATATGAAAGTCTGAATGAAAACGGGAAACTTTTAGATTTATGGAAACAGATAGCTGGCATGTACCCGAATGATCCAAATGTAAAAGCAAATGTAGATCGGTATCAAATATTGGTTGATCAAGAAAAGAAAAATCCAACTAAAGCCGATACACTTGTGAAGTCAAATTCAGACTCGACAAAGTAAATTTTGAAAAAATATTTTTATAATAAGCGGTCACAGCACCGCTTATTTTTTTATAAGTAGTTAGTAATGAAAAAAATTCTAATCATAGCTCTATCCGGATTAGGTGATGCTTTAATGTTTACTCCAGCTTTAAAGCTTCTACGCAAACATTTGCCCGATTCTCAAATAGATGTGTTGGTAATGTTCAAAGGCGTGAAAGATATATATGAACGAAACTCCAACATCAATAATATCCACTACTTTAATTTTATTGACGAGGGTGTTTTAGCTTCCTTAAAATATTTATTGAAGCTTCGTAAAAAATATGATTATTCAATCAATGTCTATCCATCAAATAGAAAAGAATACAATATATTCAGCTTTATCATCGGGGCTGAAAAAAGAGCCGGAGTAAAATATTTAAGAAAGGATTTTGAAAACTTAGGATTTTTAAATAATGTCCGCATCACTGAAAATGATTCGCTTCATAATGTTGAAGAAAATATTAAGCTGGTTGCAGAGCTTTTTAACACCAAATTTAATGATAAACCTGATTTTGAATTTTCTTTAAATGAAAATGATTTTTCATTTGCAAAAAATTATCTGCAAAATATAAATATTAAAGAAGATGAATTAGTTGTCGGTTTTCATCCAGGATCAGCTGAATTTAAGAATCATAAAAAAAGAAGATGGGAGCCTGAAAAGTTTTCTGCACTGGGCAAAAGAATTATCGATGAATTGCAGGGCAAAGTTTTAATATTTGGCGGGCCGGAAGAAAACGATTTAAAAAATGAAATTAAAAATAATATAAATTCAGAAGGTGCTTTTGTAATTGAAACAAAAAATCTTATTGAAACAGCAGCAATAATGAATAGGTGTAATGTATTCGTTTCAAATGATTCGAGCTTAATGCACGTAGCTTCAGCATTAAAATTAAACGTTGTGGCTATTTTAGGACCAACAAACCCAAACTACATTCACCCATGGAATACAAATCATAAAATTATAAGATTATATTTAGATTGTTCGCCTTGCTTTATTTATTCTCCTCGTCCTTTAATATGTTTTAGAGATGATATAAAATTTAAGTGTATTGAAGAGCTTACAGTCGAAATGGTATTTGACTCTCTACAAAAATTCATTCAATAACAATTAACTTTGCATATTAACCTTCTTTATCCACA
>CAZRMA010000139.1:3421-9248 GCA_964600655.1 uncultured Ignavibacteriaceae bacterium | reverse complement strand
ACATTAAATAAAAATAATATAATTGCGCTAATAAATAATCAGAAAGTTCCGGATTCTTTGATTAAAATTAATGGGGACAATATTAATGTAACTCTTTCCAAAGATGAATTATTCGGAGATAAAATTTTAAGAATCATTGTTGTTGAAGGAAAGCATAAAAGCAACATGCAGTCTGTCTTTTTCTATAATACAAAAGCAGATGGTAATGAAAAAGAGCACTTTACCTGGCATGATGGATCTATCTATTCAATAATGATTGATAGATTCAACGATGGAGATACAACATTAAATAAACCAGTTGTGCATGATTCACTTTTTCAGCAGGCAAACTATGAGGGTGGGGATCTACAAGGAATAATAAATAAAATGAATGATGGATATTTCGATTCATTAGGAACAAATATAATTTGGATATCCCCGGTTTATGATAATCCAAATGATGCTTACCGAGAATCTCCAAAACCATATAGATGGTATTCGGGCTATCATGGCTATTGGCCTAGTAATGAAACCAAAGTGGAAGAAAAATTCGGCACAATGGAAACCATAAAGAAATTAGTTAATACCGCTCATCAGCATGGAATAAAAGTTTTGCTAGATATTGTTGCTCATCATGTACATATAGAAAATCCAGTATATAAAGAGCACGCTGATTGGTTTGGTACCTTGATGCTTCCTGACGGCAGAAAAAATTTGAGATTGTGGGATGAATATCGTCTTACTACCTGGTTTGAACCATATATGCCCTCATTTGATTATACAAAATCCGAAGCTCCAATAAACTATATGACTGATAATTGTGTTTGGTGGTTAAGACAAACGGGTGCTGACGGTTTTAGACATGACGCTGTTAAACATGTTCCCAATAGATTTTGGCGGGCATTAACCAATAAGCTTGAAGAAAAAATTGAAATGCCCACGGGTAAAAAAGTTTATCAAATAGGTGAAACTTTTGGTGACTATAAATTAATTGGCTCTTATGTAAACAATGGGCAATTAAGCGCTCAATTCGATTTTAATCTTTCATATTCTGCAATTCCAATAATTTTGGAAAAGGACAAATCTTTCACTGACTTAGATGTGGATTTGCATAAAGCTATTTCAGCTTTTGGTTACCATCATTTAATGGGAAATATTATGGACAGCCATGATAAAGTACGCTTTATGGCATACGCAGATGGAGATGTTCCGAAACAAGGTGTTGATATGCGTGAAATGGCTTGGACTAATCCTCCTAAAGTTGATCACGCTTCAAGCTATAAAAAAGCTGAATTGTATTATTCATTCATTTTTACAATTCCTGGGATTCCGGTTATTTATTACGGCTCAGAATTCGGAATGACCGGTGCAGATGATCCGGATAATAGAAGAATGATGAGATTCGGTAACCAGCTTGATAATTTAGAGAAAAATATGTTGAAAGTTACTAGTTCGATTGTTCATATGCGGAATGAACATTCAGCACTTCGCTACGGTGATTTTAAGACAATTTTTGTTGATGACAATATTTATGCTTATATGCGAGCAGATATAAATGAAAAATTAATTATTGTGTTAAATAAAAGTGAAGTTAAGCAGTCTATTAAATTAACAATTCCTGAAGTTTATAATTCTACGAAATTAACAGATGTAATTTCAAACGAAAACGTGAATGTGAATAACAGTAAAGCTAAAGTTGATATTGACAGCTATGGCTGGCGTGTTTTTAAAATAGAATAAAATAATTGATAGAATTATTTTGAATTTAAAGTTTGTGATCAACTAGATATGATAAAACAAGACTATATAATGAGGTTGATTGAACAGCTTGTCAAAGCTCTATCAAAAATTCTCTTCAACAAAGAAACCGGCAATCACACTGAAGCAATACAAAATATTAATAATTCTTTCAGCAGTTTACTTGGATTAGATCATAAACTGCTTGAAATTTCTTCGGCAGATAATATAGTTTCACTTTTGGAATTGCAGGGGGATAGTACAACTCTAAACATAAAATATATTTTGATAGCAAAATTGTTAAAAGAAAAAGCAGAAATAAAATCATTGAGTGAGCCTAAAGATTTCGATGCAGTTATTGAATATAAAAAAGCTTTAACACTTTTCCTGGAAGGATTTCTGAATAATAAAAATAAAGATGTTCCATTAAATGAATATCATCAAGATGTTGAAGAGTTAGCAGATAAGCTTGGTAATAATTTATCTTCAGATGAAAAAGCTAAATTGATCAAGTTTTATGAAATAACCGGCATTAAAAATAGATCAATCAGCACTTAAAAATTTTTACTCTTATAGAAAAATTATATAGTAAATTTACACAGTTCTAATATTACTTATAAATTCTTTTCTAGTTTCACTATTTAAGAACTTACCGTTATAACTAGAAGTTACTGTCGAACTGCCAACATCGCTCACTCCTCTTGAAGCCACACATAAATGATCAGCTTCAACTATCACAGCCACATCATCTGTTTGTAAAACTTCCTTTATCTCATTTGCAATTTGAATAGTTAATCTTTCCTGAACCTGCGGCCGCTTTGCAAAATACTGAGCAATTCTGTTAAGCTTTGATAACCCGATAATATGGTTTTTCGGAAAGTAGGCTATATGAGCTTTTCCAATTATGGGGACAAAGTGATGCTCACAATAAGAGTAAATAGTAATGTTTCTTTCAACCAGCATTTCATTAAACTTAAATTTATTTTCAAACAATGTTGGCTGTGGTTTGTTCTCAGGATTTAATCCGCTGAAAATTTCTTTTACATACATTTTAGCAACACGCTTTGGTGTATCTTTTAAACTTTCATCATTTAAATCCAAGCCCAGAATATGCATTATTTCTTTGAAGTTTTTTTCTATTAATTCAATTTTAAGTTGATCATCAATTTTAAATGCATCTTTATGCAGCGGTGTTTCTATCGATGATAAAATATGATCATCAATAAAGTTTTCAGTATCGATACTTTGTGCTATGCCGTTACCTGGATCTCTCATAAATTTATCCTTTTAAGTTATACAACAAATAAGACTAGAAAATAGTTCATTGTTCTACATTAAGTTTATATAAGTTCTTATCACAAATTATATTTTGATAACAATCGTTGTGTATCAATATTTAATAAATCATTCGTTTATTTTATAGAAACATTGAAATAAGTTTTGAATTCATATTAGATTCAGTTTTCTATAGAACTCATCAAGAGAGAACTATTAACAAATTATTTTTTGCTTTCTCTAATTGATTCTAATTGGACTCTCAACTGTTTAGTATCTTGTATAATAACAGCACCAATTTCATCTAAAGTATCTTTATAACCCACTGCGGCTCTTCCTCCGGTAAGTAATGATATATTAGAAGGAAGCATTCTCTTTAAATTGATTAAATCTTTTTTTAACTGTGGATCGTCACTTGGATAAACAATGCTTAGTGAAATAACCTTGGCTTTAAGTTTATCTGAAACAGCTGTTATTTCTTCAACCGGTAGATTGGGTCCTAAATAAACTACCTTCCACCCCGAAGATGAAGCTATAACTCCAACAATTAAAGCACCCAACTCATGTTCCTGGCCGCGAGGAGTGGCAGAAATAATTATCGGTGCATTTTCAGATGGATTGTGCTGTTCAATCAAATTTGTGAGAAAAAAGCGAATAACAGAAGATGCTAAATGTTCGTTTGCAATCCTTATAAATCCATCATGCCATAGATCACCAACTTTATAAATCAGAGGTACTATAAAATCTTCAATCATCTGCGGTTGGCTCATTTTTGAGGAGGCTTTTAACAATAAAGTTTCAAGTGCTTTTCCATCATAGGCTTTTACTGCATCTATACATTGACTAATAATTGAATCCGAGTCAACAAACACTTCAGTTGAAGCATTCTCATCATATTTTGGACTGATAGTTTCGCGTTCTAATAAAGATTGCAGGTCATGGATTGAAAGATTGGCAATTCCCCCTATATTATGTCCATTTTGAACTGCTTCGTTTAACAGCCTAAGTTTTTCAATGTCGTCATCGGAATAAAGCCTCCGATTAGTTTCTGTCCTAGATGGAGTGACGGCACTATATCTTTTTTCCCAAGCCCTAATAACAAATGCACTTAGCTTGGTCATCTGGCTAACTACTTTTATGGGGTATTTATGCATAATTTTTCCATTTTGTTGTCTAAAATTAAACACTTGTCTAAGTAATGTCAATATTAGAATAAAATATTTATTATAATTTAACTATTATTTTGAAATTAACGCCATATTAAAAAATTATATAAAATAATACTTGACAAAAGCTATACAACATGTTATATTAACATCAACAATATTTAGACATTTAATAGACAAACAAAAATCACATTAATCAAACAATACTAAATAATAATAATAGGAGTAACAAAAGATGACACACAAAATCTTATCCACAAAGCTGATACTAGCAGCAATTTTCTTTTCAATGGTAACTTTTTCAATAGCTTTTGCAGCAGACAATAAAACTAAAGATTCTGAAAAGGATATAGTTTCAATTGCAGTTGAATCTGGAAGTTTCAACACACTTGTAAAAGCTTTAACTGAAACAGACATTGTGGAAGCCTTAAAAGGTGATGGACCTTTTACCGTATTTGCACCAACAGACGAAGCTTTTGCCAAACTTCCTGAAGGAACAATTGAATCGCTACTAGCAGATAAGGAAACTCTAAAATCAATTCTTCTCTATCATGTTGTTTCTGGTAATTATTCATCCAAAGAAGTAGCTAATATTGATGAAGCTAAAACACTTGCTGGCAAGGATGTTATGATAACCATAAATAATGGTTCGGTGATGATTAACAACTCGAAGGTTACTACTGCAGATATAAAAGCCTCGAACGGTGTAATACACATTATAGATACAGTACTAATTCCTGAGTAAAGAATAAAATTAAAGATTATTAAAGAATGGACAGTACAATGGATGACACGGAAGAAATAATGATAAGTGAACATGAAAATGGAAGATTACATGATTTTCAAAATCAAACATTGTCTTATCGGAATGCACTTTATAACTACGCATTAAAGATTGCTAGAAATTCTGATGATGCCCAGGATCTTGTTCAGGAGACATTCTACAAAGCTTATAAAAGCTATCATCAGTTTGAGCACGGTACAAATAGCAAAGCGTGGATGTTTATGATTCTGAAAAACACTTTCATAAATAACTATAGAAAGTTCAAAAGAGAAACAACAAAGCTTGATCATTTTGAAAATGAAGAACTCAATGAAAAAATATCGTTTGATAAAGTTAATGATCTGAATATGGACTTTTGCAATGATATGCTGGATGATGAACTTTCTGTTGCTTTGGCAAAACTCCCTCTAAAGATGAAAGAAATTATTCTTCTATGTGATTTGGAAAGCTATACTTATGAGGAAGCTGCAGAATTAAATAATATTCCGATAGGTACTGTCCGTTCACGTCTTCATAGAGCACGAAAAATTTTACAATATGAATTGTCAGGTTACGCAAAAGTTAATGGTTATCTAAATTAAAAAAATTATAAATAAAGGAAGTAAAAAAATGAAAACAATAAAATCCATAATTCTAATGAGTATACTAATTACTAGTATGAATTTCTTATATGCACAAACAGCTAGACTTCAGGTAATACATAATTCAGCAGATTTAGCAGCTGATCCAGTTGATGTTTATTTGTGGAATGGGACAACAAATTCTTTAGTAGTTAAGTTAGATGATTTCGCTTTTAGGCAAGCAACTCCATTTGTTGATGTCCCAGCAGGCGATTCATTAGCCGTAATATTTGCTGGAAGCACTTCAACAAGCGAAACTGATCAGG
>CAZRMA010000139.1:0-3321 GCA_964600655.1 uncultured Ignavibacteriaceae bacterium | reverse complement strand
AGAGGTGTTGCAACATTAGTAGATAATGCTGCCTATAGTGATATTACTGATTATATCTCGGTTCCTGCAGCAAGTTATATTTTAGATGTAACCCCGGGTACTGATAACAATACCATTGTTGCTTCTTTTCAAGCTGACTTGAGCGGATTGGCTGGCGGAAGTGCAGTTGTATTTGCATCTGGATTCTTAGATCCGTCCGCTAATCAAAATGGAAGTTCATTTGGTTTGTATGCTGCTTTAGTGGATGGAACTGTAATCCCATTTTCTAGTACTTTGACAAGTATAAACGAAACTTCATCCGGACAAGTATTAAATAGTTACAGTCTGTTACAAAATTATCCAAATCCATTTAATCCTTCTACTAAAATAGAATTCTCTTTACCGGCTAAACAAGCAGTATCATTAAAAATATTCAACTTGTTAGGTCAAGAAATTGCAACCTTGGTAAATAGAGAAATGAATGAAGGAAATTACAACATTAATTTCGATGCCAGCGGACTATCGAGCGGAATTTATTTGTACCAATTGAAAGCTGGAAATTATGTTCAAACTAAAAAAATGACTTTGTTAAAATAAAATATCTATAAAGAAAATAATATTATGAAAAGCGCAATTATAATAGGCTCAGGTTTAGGTGGGTTATCTACAGCATTACGCTTGTCCAGTAAAGGATATAAGGTTACAATATTAGAAAAATATCATTCTGCCGGCGGTAGATTGAATAAACTTGAATTAGATGGCTTCAAATTCGATTTGGGGCCATCATTCATGAGCATGACTTATGAATTAGAAGAACTGTTCAATTATATTGGTGAAAAACTGCCCATCGAGTTAGAAAAATTAGATCCAATTTATCAGGTGTATTTCGAAGGACAAAAAAATCCGAGGAGAGTTTGGAGTGATTTAGATAAGTTAGAAAAAGAATTTTCAATAATCGAACCAAATCTTAAACAAAAAGCGGAAAAATATTTAGCCCGGGCAGCAGAATTTTTTAATGATACGGAACAATCTGTTGTTAAATCTAATTTCGACAGTAAAATGGAATACGTATTCAAACTCAGTCAAGTTCCCTGGAAACATATTCCATATCTCTTTAAAACCATTTGGGGGGAAGTTGAGAAAACATTTCAGTCTAATGAAGTAAGAATCATTTTTTCACTTGTGGCATTTTTTCTCGGGACAACTCCATTCAAAACACCTGCCATTTACTCATTACTAAATTACACAGAATTGAAGCATAACGGCTATTGGAGGGTTAAAGGCGGTATGTACAAATTAGTTGAAGAAATATTAAAAATACTTCAACGAAAAGGAGTTGAAATAGTTTATGATACTGAAATTGTCGGAGTAGCAAATTCTAATGGAAAATTAAACGAGTTGATTGACCAGAATGGGAAAAAATGGCACGCTGATATTTTTATTTCAAATTCGGATGCGGCTTCATTCCGTGGTTCTGTCCTCAATAGAAAGAAATACAATCAAAATAAGTTAGATAAAATGCACTGGACTTTAGCCCCATTTACAATTTATCTGGGAGTTAAAGGAAAAATAAATAATCTAATGCATCACAATTACTTTTTAGGCAACAATTTTAAAGCCTACGCCGATAAAATTTTTACTTCATCTATAAGTCCGCATAAACCTTATTACTATGTTAATGTTCCATCCGTCAGCGAACCGGATGCTGCTCCGGAAGGTTGTGAAAATCTCTTCATACTTTGCCCGGTTCCGGATTTAAGATTCAAAGCAAATTGGGATGATTCCCAGCAGCTTGCAGATAATATAATTTCCGATTTGTCCGACAGAATTAATTTTGATATCAAATCTAATTTAATGACCATGAAAATAATGAGCCCTATAGACTGGGAATCTTCTTTCAATCTATATCGTGGTTCAGGGTTGGGATTAGCACATGATATCAATTTAGTTGGCGCTTTCAGGCCATCAAACAAAGATGAATATTTCCCAAACTTGTACTATGTAGGAGCTTCAACAACTCCAGGTACAGGTTTACCAATGGTTATAATTAGTTCAAAATTAGTAACCGAAAGGATTTTAAACGATGATACAACTATATCATAAAACCAGTGCTGAAATAAGTAAAGCTATTACTAAATTATACAGCACATCATTTAGTATTGGAATAAAAACTTTTCATAAAGAATTCCGTGAACCGATTTACAACATTTATGGCTTTGTTAGAATTGCAGATGAAATTGTAGATACTTTTGATGGATACGATAAACGCTGCTTATTAAAAAAATTCCGCGAAGATACTGAATATGCAATTAAAAATGGTATATCAACAAATCCAGTTCTTCATTCATTTCAACGAACCGTCAAGAAATATAATATTGAATATGATTTGATTGATAAATTTTTAATAAGCATGGAAATGGATTTAACAAATTCCTCTTATGAAGCGAAAGAATATGATAATTATGTTTATGGTTCCGCAGAAGTCGTCGGATTAATGTGTTTAAGAGTTTTTGTGAAAAACGATTATATACTTTACGAATCTCTTAAACCGTTTGCAAAAAAACTTGGTTCCGCTTTTCAAAAAGTAAATTTTTTACGTGATATTAAAAGCGATATAGAGGAAAGAGGCAGAATTTATCTTCCTGATGTACATGAAATGATTGAAGTTAATAATTTCAATAAAAAAAGATTTGAAGAAGAAATTCAAAAAGAATTTGAATATGCTTTAATCGGAATATTGAAACTCCCAAAAGGTGTCAAACTCGGTGTATATCTGGCTTATATTTATTACAGAACTCTTTTCAGTAAGCTAAGCGGTAAAACTATTAATGAAATTAAAAAAGAGCGAATTCGTATTTCTAATTTATCAAAGATTGGTTTGCTTATTAAATCTTATTTCAAGTTGAATATTTTTAATTGGGAGATAATCTCTTGAGAAAAAACCTGTTATTTATTTTTTTAATTTTCCTGCTAATTCCAATATTTCCAAGTACTCGTGAATTAAGTACAAATGAAATTAACTCCCTGAGAAATCTTTTGTATTCTGGAATAGAAAGGGAATCTGCATTAGATTCATTAAAAAATATTATTGTTGATCTGGAAACGAAGGATGGTCTGAAATCTAATCCTTTATTGATAGCTTATAAAGGTGTAAGTAAATCTGTTGAAGCTAAATACGATTTTTGGCCATGGGATAAATTTAGTGCAGTGAATGACGGCCTTGAACTGTTGAACAATTCGGTTAATCTTGACAGCGCAAACATTGAAATTAGATTTTTAAGATTTGCAGTTCTTAATAACATTCCTTCAATAATGGGATATTCAAGTGAAGCAAAAAGTGAT
>CAZRMA010000138.1:0-9307 GCA_964600655.1 uncultured Ignavibacteriaceae bacterium | reverse complement strand
AGAAAAAGTGCCAAATTCAGCTGATAGTATGGCAATTAGATTTGAAAGAGTAAAAATAAACGGTGTTACATGGAATGCCGGAATTAGGGATGGAGATTACCTATTAGCAATAAATGGAGTGTCAATAAAAGGTGCAGAACAAGCTCAGTTAATATTAAATAAAATTAACGGCGGTGAATATGCTGATTATAAGGTAAAGAGAAAAAATGGGAAAATATTTGAAACAAAAGTTTACATTAAAAAATTAGTAAACTTTCCGCAGCTTACTCTCAGCTTATTAGGATTCATTTGGCTGATAATCGGTTTCGTTGTAGTTTCAGCTAAACCTGATGGATTCGTTCAAAGGCGATTTTATGCAATCAGTACTACCCTTGTGATGTATGGAACTTTTATATTATTATATCTAAAAACAGTTCAATCAAGTATAGCTCTGCGAGTATTTTTTGATTTATTTTCTACATTTGGAGCTATCTTTACGCCATTTCTAGTAATGCATTTCTTTTTCATTTTTCCGCGTGAATCAAAAACTATTAAAAGAAGGGGAGTTAGAAAAGCTATGTACATAATTCCTCTTACATTGTTCATAACATTAATTCTATACAGAATATTTTTTGTCTGGGGAAAACCAGACCCAGCATGGCATTATAAGTGGTATAATGATGTTATTAGCTATTATTTCTTTACAGGTTTTTATGTAGGGCTTGTTGCCCTAATTAAAAATTATTTCAAGTTAAAAACCAAAGAAGAACGAAAACCAATTTTTGTAATATTGATTGCATATATATTGGGAATAGCAAGTGTCACTTTTGCGGGCTTTGTTGCACCGGCAATTGCTGATATGATATACAATTCTCCCGAATATTATATGCCCATTATATTTTTAATTTTGCTGCCAATTGGATTTGCATATTCAATTTTCAAATACCAATTAATGGATGTAAGCGTAGTAATTAAAAATACAATTATATATGGTGCTGCAACTTTAGCAATCGCCGTCACTTATTTTGTAATTATTTATGGAATTGGGTTAACCATAAGTTCTGCTATTGGAACTGAATACCAAGGTTTAATTTTAGGTATTATTTTTATAATCTTCGCTGTAATATTTCAATCGTCTAAAGACAAGTTCCAGGATTTTATTACAGCTAAATTTTATCCGGAGCAATTTGCATATCAAAAGGTATTAGTTCATTTTAGCAGTGAAATATCAAGCATGGTAGGATTAGATAATATTCTTGATTATACAAAACAAACTCTTGTTGAAGCTTTGATGATTAATCATTTCGGCATTATGCTTAAGAATAATGATTCGGATAGTTTAACTTTAGCTAGAAGTAAAGGAATGGGGAACGTCAATTTGCAAATAACTAACAACAGTTTTACAAATGTTACTGCAGGCAAAGATAAACTGGTAAAAAATCAAATTATAGAACGGGAAAAATTTGAAGAAATGTTTCCTGAAAATTTTGAAAAATTTGTAGAAGGAAATATCTACACCGTCATCCCTATGGTGATTAAATCAAAAGTTGTGGGTTTAATGTTGTTCGGCTTAAAGCATTCCGGTTCACAATTTGGTGGAAAAGATCTTGAATTGCTTTCTTCCGCGGCATCTCAAACTGCTGTGGCAATTGAAAATGCTAGATTATATCAGGCAGAAGCACAAAAACTTAGAATGGAAAGGGATCTTGATTTAGCAAGAAAAATTCAGCAAGGTTTACTCCCTGCATGTATTCCAAATATTAGCGGCTTAGATATTTGTGGTGAAATGATTCCTGCAATGCAGGTGGGCGGCGATTATTATGATTTGTTACCTGTTTCCCCAAATAAAACGTTTGTTGTGGTTGGCGATGTATCCGGGAAAGGTCTTTCTGCTTCGCTATATATGACAAAGCTTCAAACCATGATTCAACTTGCGTGTACTGCTGATAAAAGCCCAAGAGAAATTCTGATCGACATAAATAAACGGATGTATACTGCTCTTGAGAAAAATTCTTTTGTAACGATGACCTTGGCTTTGTTCGATATGGAAAAGCATACAGTAAAATTTTGTAGAGCCGGTCATATGCCAATATTGACAACAGCTAACGGGACTGTCAATGCATATAAAACTCAAGGGCTTGGAGTTGGATTGGAATATGGAGCTATTTTCGAAAGCACTCTTAGAGAAGAAGAATTAACTTTAAAATCCGGTCAAATTTATGCTTTCTTTTCAGACGGTATAACAGAAGCAATGAATGAAAGAATGGACCTTTTTGGTGAAGAAAACCTCTCAAAATTATTAAGCAATAAAACCAATCAAAAATCAGCCGAGATCATGAATGAAGTCTGGCAAAATGTAATTACATTTCGCGGCAGAGCCGAGCAGAATGATGATATGACAATGGTTCTGGTGAAAGTAAAATAGCTTCAGTTAATTTCTAAAATTCCCATTGTATAAAAAATTATCATTAATTTAATTTCCTTGCTTTAAGTCAAAGCTGATTTCAAAATTTTGAGAAGTGAAATAATTTAATACTATTCTTAAATAAAATTTAATTAACTAGCTCATTATATAAGGGGGCAACTATAAGTTAGGTATTCACATCATTTATGATTTTATCGATAAAATTTTGGCACCAAGGCATAGTTTATGCGATAAAATATATTTAAAATAAATGTTTTGATTTACTGGAATATTTTTTAACTTGATCAGTAGCAATCCTATTAGAATTTATTCTTAGAAATAAGCCACTTAAAAAAAATGTTCAGTTTAACTTCTTAAACAGCACTCAAATTTTTTAAGACGTATTTATGAAGACCTTCACTTCTAAAAAGTCCACTTCTACTTTTCTTATCGTTCTAACTATATCTCTGGGTTTAATTTTAGTAACCGGTTACATCTATTATGAAAATCAAAAAGAATATTTATTAAACCAAAGTTCCATAGGCCTTCAAGCAACAGCCTCATTTAATGAAACTCAAATTTCAAATTGGTATAAGGAGAGATTATCCGATGCAAGATTTTTATTGAATGACGATTTTATTCATAACGGAATACAAAAGCTTGCTCTTAATATTAAGAAAATAGATTCAATTCAGCTGTCAAATGTAATTTTACCAATGTATACAAATCATGATTACAATACAATATTTGTATTGGATAGAAAATTAAAATTAATATTAAACTTAAATAATGATTTTATCCCGGACCAAAATGAGTTGAACAATGCTGCACGAGCTTTTTCAAGCAAACAAATTCAAAATTCTCAAATTAATAAAAATCAATTATCTAATAAAATATATTTCGATTTTTATGTGCCTATATATGAAGATAATAAACCTTTAGCAGTTATTGTTCTGAGTGTGGCACCTGAAAAACTACTCTATTCTTTTTTTGAAGGCAATCATTTCGTAAGTGAAACAGGAGAATCAATAATTTTTGAGAAAGAAGATAATGCAATAATAAATTTATCAAAGCTTCGTAACAAAAATATTCCTCCTCTTGGATTAAAAATTCCCATCGAAAAAGGGGATTGGACTGCTTCAGTATCTTCGAAAATATTAAATAAAATTGAATTACTTAAAGACTACAGAGGCAAGGAAGTTCTCGCAGATATAAGATATTTAAAATTAATGAATTGGTATCTGGTAACTAAAATAGATTTAGATGAAGTATATCAGTCATTAAAATTTAAAGTGATTGCATCAAGTGTAATAATATTTCTAATAATAGGGTTAACAGGTTTGTCATTTGTTTTCTATAATGATAAACTATTCTTAAAACACTTAAAAAGGTTAAATGAATCGGAAAGCAAAAATAAACAGATTATTGAAAATGCTTCTGAGGGCATAGTTATATTCAATAAAAATTTAAATATAATTCAGGTTAACCCGGTGGTTTGCCGCGATTTGGGGTTTACTGAAAAAGAACTTTTACAAAAGAAAGTTCCAAGTTTGCTTGACCCATCTGATCTGCACAAACATCCATTAAAGATGAAAGAACTAATTGCAGGCGAAACCATACTAAGCGAGCGATATTTATTGCGTAAGGACCAAAGTGTTTATTTGGCTGATATAAGTGCTAAAATGCTGCCAGATGAAACATTTTTAATTATAGCCAAAGATATTACGAAACGTCACGAAACCGAAGTGAATATAAAAAGTTCGGAGAAAAAATTTAGAAGTCTTTTTGAATCATCCAATGACGGGATATTATTAATGGATGATATGACCATTATAGATTGTAATCCAAAAGCGGAACAAATATTTGGCAAAACAAAATCAGAAATTATCGGAAATACTCCTGTAGATTTTTCCCCGAAAAATCAGCCAGATGGAACAAGTTCAGAAACTGGAGCTAATAAAAAAATTAACGAGGTTTATAAAGGAAAGCCTCAATTATTTGAATGGGTACATTTAAATAGTGGTAAAGAAACATTCTGTGAGATAAATTTATCGCTGTCTGAATTAAATACTAAACCAATTTTAATTGCTATTGTACGAGATATATCAGAAAGGAAACGAATTGAAAATGAATTAATTCAAGCAAAAGAGCGAGCAGAGGAAATGAATAGATTGAAATCAAATTTTCTAGCCAATATGAGTCATGAATTAAGAACACCGATGGTTGGTATACTTGGATTTGCTCAAATCTTGAAAGATGAAATTACAGATGTTGAACAATTGCAGATGATTAAGAGTATTAATAGAGGCGGCAAAAGATTGATGGAAACTCTCAATTCTATTCTAGAACTTACTCAGATAGAATCAAAAGAACATACAATAAATTATAGGCTGCTAAATTTGAATGATTTAATTAAATCAAAGATAATTAATTTTAAACCGGAAGCAGAAAACAAAAATATTAACCTACTATTTAAAGAACCAAAAGAAGAAATAAAAATTGTTACAGATGAAAGATTATTAAAAATTGTTTTGAGGCATCTGATTAGTAATGCTGTAAAATTTACTGAACACGGAAGTGTAGAGATAGAATTGGTAAAAGCTGTTGCAGATGACGAAGATAAAATTATTATTCTTATTAAAGATACCGGGATTGGTATTTCTGCCGAAAGCAGAGATTTGATTTTTAATGAATTTAGACAAGCAAGTGAAGGATTCAATAGAAAATATGAAGGATCAGGGCTCGGGCTAACCATCACTAAAAAATTTATAAAACTTTTAGGCGGTAATCTTGAATTTGAAAGTACAGTTGGAAAAGGTTCTATATTTAAGGTGATATTACCTGAAAAGAGTGAAATACCAGAAATGCATTTTGAAAATGAGCCTACCGAAAGAGTTCTATCAAAAAAAATAATTCATTCGGAAGTTGGAGAAAATTTAAAGGCTTTGCCTAAAATTTTAATTGTCGAAGATGATCCTAATACAGTTAGCTTACTTAAAATTTATTTAAAGAACAGCGGAGTTTTTGATATAGCACAAAATGCAAAACAAGCCTTAGAAAAAACCGAACAAAATGAGTACGATTTAATTTTGATGGATATAAATTTAGGAGAAGAAATCGACGGCTTAATGCTAACAAAAATGTTGAGAGAGACAAAAGAATTTGAAAACACCCCAATTATTGCAGTAACTGCTTTTGCTATGGAAAAGGATAGAAAAAATGCTTTCGATGCTGGCTGCACAAATTATCTTTCCAAACCTTTTGACCAAAATACGCTATTGAAAATGATATCTGATGAGTTGTATCATTCTGTTTATCCTACAAATAAATTGTAAGCACTTATTATTTACGCAGAAAATATTAATGAAGATTTCGGACTCATTTCATTTAATGGTTAAGCCTTCCGGTGCAATTTGTAATCTTGATTGTATATAACAGCGAATACCCTAAACATCGATTCATAATAATGCCTGCCGGAGAAGAAGGGTAAAATTATTTATGCTCTGGTTACATACAATTCTTTAATTATATAAATCCTTATATTAATTATATGGAGTGTCAATTACAGCTGCAGCTCCTGGTCGCAAAATAACGGATTGGTTAAAAGAAAAAGAGGCTGGTTTTAATCAACTAATAATTGAAGGGAATGATGACTGCACTTGCTCAAGCGGTAAAAAATATAAATATTGCTGTTGCAAAAATAATTCTGCTTATACATCAAATTGATTTTTTGTAGATGATTGAAATTAAAAATCAGAAAGACACTTTAAGGAGCATACCTCTATTCTCTGAATTGAGTATTGATCAGCTAAGAGAAGTCACAGCCATAAGTCAAACAAAAAAAATTCCTAAAAATAAAATGCTATTTTTTGAAGGTGATCTTTATAAGGGATTTTATGTTCTGCTAAAAGGCGGAATAAAAATTTTTAAGACAACATTTGACGGCAAAGAATCGGTAATTCATATTCTTACTTCGTTAAATGTATTTGCTGATATTCCTCTTTTTGAAGGAAGTAATTATCCGGTTAGTGCACAAGCCTTAAGAGAAAGCCTTGTCATATTTATTCCTAAAGATAAATTTTTGGAACTAATTAAAAAAAATCATGAAATATCTTTGAAGATGTTGGCTGGCTTTGCTAAGAGATTAAAATCTTTAATTACTCAAGTTGAAGATTTGTCAACCAAAGAAGTTAAAAATCGTCTTGCTAAATTTCTATTGAAAGAGATTCATCTAAGCGGCACTGAAAATCTGCCTGAACCTTTTATCAAATTGAACGTTCCAAAATCCACTATCGCTTCATATCTTGGAACAATAACTGAAACCCTTTCGCGGACTTTTAATAAATTACAAGCGGACGAAATAATAAGAATGAATGGTAAAAAAGTTTTCATCCTTAATATTAAGGGATTAAAAAACTTAGCTGAATAAATTGAAATATCACAATCCAACAAATTAATTTCTTTAATTCATTCCTTTTTTTATAAATCAACCAAAATCTGACTTAAGTCAAGGAAATCCTCTCCAGCCAATTTTAAGTTTGAATTGTTAAAAAACTTCAGGTACGCTGAAGTAAAAATTAATTTTAACTTTTGAATTTTGACTTTTGAATTAAGAAAATGTTCTCAACAGTAAGATATTTCATAAAGACAAGCGTTGCATTTTTAGTACTGGGAATTATAACCGGTCTCTACATGTCGTACTCAAAGTACTTTTTTAATTCCGGAAATACTCAAGAATTAATTTCGGCACATGTGCATGTGATACTGGTTGGCTCTGTTATGATGATGATTATGGGAGTAGCACTTTGGTTTTTTCCAAGGGCAGAGAAAGATGACAAAAAATATAATCCGGATTTAATTTTAGTTACCTACTGGTTAATGACTGCTTCAACATTATTGCGATTTGTATTCCAAATTGTTGCCGGCTTTATCTTTATTAAATGGCTCAATGTTTTAATCGCAATTACCTCAACGTTTCAAGTTATCGCAATTTTGCTTTTCTTCTATTCAATGTGGGGAAGAATTAGACCTGTTGGAAGCCATTTAAGAGAAGCAAAGGGAGAAAAATTTTGACGGGATTTTATATTAATGAAGAATGTATTAATTGCGGTGCATGCAAAATTGAATGTCCGCAAGATGCTGTAAGTGAACCTCGGAAAAATTCATTAGGCGTTAACCTCATTTTTAAAGTAATATCAACAATTCACTATTATATAATTACTGAGCTATGTGATGGCTGCCTTGCTTTTTCTTCACCCAAATGCATTGAAGTTTGTCCCATGGATTCAATTAAAAGTTATTAATTAAAGAGAAAAATATCTAATCAACATAAGGGAAAATTAATGAAAAAATACTGGATACCTTTTATACTTGTAATAGTTCTTTCATTTGGAGTGTTGGGCTGGGTAGGCAGCAAAATATATCAGCAAGTTCCGCCCATTCCTTCAAAGGTAGTTACGGATAATGGCGAAGTTATTTTTACTCAAGATGATATTCAAACTGGCCAAAATGTTTGGCAGGCAATGGGGGGAATGGAATGCGGGTCTGTTTGGGGACATGGCAGCTATGTTGCCCCTGATTGGACAGCGGATTGGCTTCACCGCGAGTTAATAATTGTGCTGAATGATTTTGCAAATAGAGATTATAATAAAAGTTTTAACGATTTGAGTGATGGATACAAATCACTTTTAAAAGCTAAAGTCCGTGATCTCTACAGAATAAATACTTTTGATGAAAAAACGAATGTTATTACAATTAATTCTGTTAGAGCTAAAGCAGTTGAACAAAACGTAGAGTATTACAGTAAACTATTTACTAACGGAAAAGAAGAATATGCTATACGAAAAAATACACTTTCAGATCCGATTAAGCTGAAAAAACTGGGTGCGTTTTTCTTCTGGAGTTCCTGGGCAGCATCGACTAATCGCCCAGGTGAAGAAATAACATACACACACAATTGGCCGCATGAAGAATTAATAGGTAACAAGCCAACCGGTGATACAATTGTCTGGACAGGCGTAAGCATTATTCTACTTTTATTAGGGATAGGTGGAATGGCATTCTTTTATGCATCGCGAAAACATGAACCAATGACAATTGATTATCCCGTTGACGATCCTTTGCTTGGCTCAAAAGCAACTCCATCTCAAAAAGCTGTTATAAAATATTTTTGGGTAGTTTCGGGTTTGATTCTGCTTCAAATAATTTTTGGAGTTATAACTGCTCACTATGGAGTTGAAGGGGATGCGTTTTATGGTATCCCGCTTTCAAAAATACTTCCATATTCAATTACACGAACCTGGCATACACAGCTTGGCATATTCTGGATTGCCACTGCATGGCTTGCCGCCGGGTTATATATTGGGCCTGCTATTAGCGGTGTTGAACCGAAAGGGCAGAGGTTAGGGGTAAATATTTTATTTGGTGCGCTGCTTTTTGTTGTGCTGGGTTCTATGGCAGGAGAGTGGTTAAGCGTAATGAATCTTATGCCTGATAAAGATTGGTTTTTATTTGGACATAGCGGTTATGAATACATTGATCTGGGAAGATTCTTTCAGATAGCTTTATTGATTGGATTATTTCTCTGGCTGTTTTTAATGGTTAGGACTATTCGTCCCGCATTAAAAAAAGCTGATGATCAAAAACCAATTCTTACACTATTTTTAATCGCCTCCACAGCAATTGCGACTTTTTACTTTGCAGCATTAATGTATGGCAAACATACCAATCTAGCTATTGCAGAATATTGGAGATGGTGGGTTGTTCATCTTTGGGTTGAAGGATTTTTCGAAGTATTTGCAACTGTAGTTGTGGCTTTCCTTTTTGCCAGGTTGAAACTGATCAATTTGAAAACTGCCGGACAAGCAACCGTTCTTTCAGCTACTATTTTTCTTTCCGGCGGGATAATTGGAACACTCCATCATT
>CAZRMA010000137.1:0-9323 GCA_964600655.1 uncultured Ignavibacteriaceae bacterium | reverse complement strand
CACCTTTTTTATTTATAGGTGCATCTACTTTAACTCCGGTGATGGATTCAAGTTCTTCTACAGCAAACTCAATGCTGTCTTTAAATCCGTGCGGCTGAATACCGAGATGGTTTCCAGTTCTAAAACTATTTGCAACCGGAGTTACAATCCAATCAATGTTAACTCCAATTAGGTTAAGAAGCTCTCTAACTAAAATTGTAATTTCTGCGGTATCAATTCCATAAGGACAAAAGACTGAGCAGCGGCGGCATTGAGTGCATTGAAAGAAATAATAAAACCATTCTTTTACCACATCAATTGTTAATTCTCTTGAGCCTGAAAATTTACCAAACAGTTTGCCAGCAAGAGTAAAATCATTTCTATAAACAGATCTTAAAAGCTCTGCTCTCAGCACAGGCATGTTTTTAGGATCGCCTGAGCCAATAAAGAAATGACATTTATCAGCACAAGCACCACATCTTACACAAATATCCATGAACAATTTGAGAGAGCGGAATTTATCCAATCTATCTCTGAGTCCTTCAAGTATTATCTGTTTCCAGTTTTCAGGTAATTGCCAATCCGGTTCAGTGGGCTGCCATTTACGAGGGTTTGGCTGCTGAAGGTAATCGACATTCTTTGGATTGCCGCTGTAGTTAAACACTCCTTGTTTAAACTCAACTGCAGGATTCAACCACACTCTTTGTTCCGGTTTGTATTTAATAGTTTCTGTTAGTTCTTCAGGCTTTAATTTTTTTTCAGACATTGTATTATTAATTATTAAAATTAAAAATCTTCATTATGTATTCTTGAAAATTCGTGATCATCTAATCATCCAATTTTTCATTCTTTTTCTAAAGGCAATTCTGCAGCTTTCATTACTTCCCTGAACTCATCTTCATATTCTTCATAAGTGTGAACTCTAACCGGATGGTCCCATGAATTAACATGTCTTATCATCCTGCTGTTATTTGCTAAATTTCTTGTTGGCGAAAGAAATATCCCCGGCATGTGCAGCAGCTTACTAAACGGGAAGTACATAATTAAAGCGCATACCAGGAAGAGGTGAATAAAAAACATTACGCCTATTCCTTCTGGAACAGCTGGGTGGAAACTGAATAATCCAATAGCAAATTCTTTAATCTTTATAATGTCAACTTTATCAAAGTAGCGCATTAAAATTCCGGTTACTGCGATGCTAAATATTAACAGCAAGGGAAAATAATCGGAAGCTAAAGAAATGTACCTCAATTTAGAATCTACTATTCTGCGGAAGAATAGAAATAATACAGCTCCTACAATTAAAATATCACTAACAAATAATACCGGAAGTCCTATTTGGAAAAAGCCGTCAAGATTTTGTAATCCAATTACAAATGAAGGAATTGGTTCCATAAAAAATCTGAAATGCCTAAGCACGATTATTAAAAATGACCAATGAAAAACCATTGCTCCCAGCCAAAGATATTTGCTGCTTCCATAAGAAAGCTTCGGCCCCTGTCTTATTTCTGCTTTTGTGTTTCTAAATAAAGACCTGAAAAATAAAATCTCAAGAAGCATTCTTCCTATTACACCTAAAGTAGAACTTGGGCTTTCCAGCTTACTGCTTTTAATCCACGGTAAAGATTTTTGCTGTCCGGCTACAGTTGGAATATGGAAGGGGACAGGTGATTTTGCCCATTTAATAACTTGAGCAGCAATACCAACTATAAATGTTGCAAGTGCGGCATAAGGGAAGATAATTCCAAAAAGAAAATCTAATTTTATTGTGCCGACACCTACTAATGCAGCAACTATCAATATCAAAACAGCAGAAAGTGAAAATAAAATATTCATTAAGTTTCCTATATTTTATTGTACTGGATTCTTGATACACGGATAGTTTTAACCATTTAGTGTCCAGAATCAAGTATGTAAATCCCCAAAAAATTTCAAAGCATATTTTTAATTAAATATGCTATCTGCTTAAATAATTGAAATGGTTTATTCAAAAATTCCATATTTATTGTCGCGTGACCATCTTGCTTTTATTTCATTCACCTTGATTTCAAAAACTTTTTCTCTTGATTCCATATACAAATCAAATGCGGCTAAAGCAGCGCTATCAATTTTTGATTCTATATTGATAATTTCTTTACGAGAATTGTTATCAATAATTTCTTTTTCAAACATTTCGCATAAAATCTTTTTGAGTGAAAAAATAAATCCGACAGCTTCAGAAGGTGAAAAATTTTGCACTGCTCTAATCTTAATTAAATCGACTAATGTTACTTTTATATCTTCGATATTTTTGTCATCAACAATTTTATCAAATAGTTTTTCAGCACATTGAGTAATTGTAAATCCAACCGGGTTGCTGAATCTATTTTTTTGCTGACCGAAAAACTTTGAAGTCACTACCGGGTATGTTTCAATAATTGATTGAATCCATTCTTGAACTAATTGCGACTTCTTGTTTTTTAATAAATTCACTAGCATAAAATTTAAAACATCAAAAATAATTTTCTTTAGGTATCAATAACCTTCAAGGCTACTCACAGATACAGCTGAGTTTACTTTTCACCTTGAGGCGACGGTTTTTAATAAATTATACACATCCAGTTGGTTTAGCTAGTCCTGCTACTTTGCAGGCTCCTTTAGCTGGCCCCGATGGATATAGTCCATAGATCTCTTTCAAAGTAAACCCGGTTTCTTTGCACATCTTGCGGATCATGGGAGCAATTCCGAATTTTTTATAGTAATCTCGAAGGTAATAAACTATCTTCCAATGAGCTTCTGTCATCTCTGAAACATCTTCAGTGGACGCTAATGCTTTTGCAACTTCTTCATTCCATTCTTCAGGTTGTAAAATGAAGCCGTCTTCATCAACCTCTATCTTAAGTTCTTCAAATTCAAAAGTTGGCATAATACATTCCTTATGATTTGTTAATAATATTTGATTTAGTTTTACTTAATTTAATTCCCAGTTTTATAACTGCTTAATTTCATCTTTCATTTCAAGTTATCGAGCATCCGGAGTTTGGCATCAAGTGTCTAAAATCCAGCTTTATCTCATCTCAATATATCCGCACGGACAATTTTCCGCACATTTACTGCAGCCTTTACAAAAATCCAATTTGAATTTATATGACTGATACTTAACAACAGGTTTAACGATTGCCTGATCCTGGCAGTAGCTCCAACAAGTTCCGCAATCAAAACAAGATCCGCAGCTCATACATCTTTTAGCTTCTTCAATAACCTGTTCTTCGGTTAAAGTTGAAGTAATTTCACTATTAATATTTTGTAATCGCTCTTCAGGTTTCAGACTAAATGGTTCATTTCTTAATTTACTTTCATAGAAGCCCAGCATGATTTTATCATGAGTAATAACAGGGGGTTTAACTACTGGTGCAGACTGAATATTTTGGAACCTGTTATGAATAGTTTCAGCAGCTTTTCTTCCGTTAAAAATTGCGATAGTGACTAAGCCAAGCTCAAGTGCATCTCCGCCGGCATAAGTGTTATTATTTTTTGTTAAATAATTTTCATCGGTTTTAATCCAATCTTTTCCTTCATGTAGATTATCAAGTCCTGTAAAGTCAGGTTCCTGACTAATTGCAGCGATGACTGTTGTAGCATCAAGTTCAAAATATGAATTGGGAATAGGGACAGGCCTTCTTCTCCCCGATGAATCGGGTTCACCCAATTCCATTTTTTGACATTTCATTTTTGTAACTAGCTCCCCATCTTTTTCAAAATCAACAGGTGCAGCAAGAAATTCTATTTTAATACCTTCTTCTTCAGCTCCGACAATTTCTTCTTCAATGGCAGGCATTTCATTTCTTGTGCGCCTGTAAACAACGGTAACATCCGCGCCTAATCTTTTAGAAATACGGGCGGCATCAATTGCAGTATCGCCGCCGCCTACAACTAAAACTCTATTCCCAACTTCTACTGTCTCGCCGGAATTTATTTTGTTAAGAAATCCTGTCCCGGTATAAACGTTGGGTGCTTCTTCATTCGGAATGCCCAGTAGCTTACCTTTATGGGCTCCAATGCCTACGAAAATTGCTTCGTAGTTATTTTGCATATCTTCATATTGAATATCTTTCCCGATAATCTGGTTACAACTTATTTCAACTCCCAGCTCTTCAATTCTATTTATTTCTTTATCAAGAATATCTTGCGGCAGCCTGTAATCGGGGATACCATACCTCAACATTCCGCCTGGTTTGCTGAAGGCCTCAAAAACTTTTACAGTGTATCCTATTCTTGCTAATTGATAAGCGCAAGACAACCCAGCCGGACCGGCACCAATAACCGCAACCTTCTGAGGGTATTTTTCTTCAGATAATTTTTTTAGCTTAAAATTATTTTCTAAAGCAAAATCACCTATAAACCTTTCCATGTTATTAATACTAACAGCGCTATCCTTGTGATTTCTATTGCATTCACCCTCACAAGGATGCGGACATACTCTTCCGCAAGTTGACGGAAATGGGTTCTTCTCAGTTAATATTCCCCATGCTTGTTCATAAGATTCTTTATAAGATCTTCCGCTGTCTTCCGATTGACTTATAGTAGTAAGAAACTCTCTAATATTAATTTCATTTGGACATCCATTTGAACAAGGTGCTGTCTTTGGAACATAGACTGGGCGAAGGTTTGAAGTCTCTACGGAAGAAGCTCCACCGGAATGAGACCTTAATCCGCCTAAAGGTTTTTTTGTCTTTTTAACTAGCTTTGCCATTTAATATACTCCGATTAAGTACTTATTTGTCATAAAAAAAATTTGCTGGATCATTCTTATGCATAAGGATATATTCCCGATTTAATATCTTCCATCTGGCGTAAAATTTCGTTGTGTTTAGTTTCATCTGTCATTAAATATCCGAGCAAATATCGAATAACAAAACTCTTAGTATTTTTTCTTGATTCCTCTGCCAATCTTATTGTTTCTTTCTCAAGCTCAATATGATTTTCAACCATACCCCAAACTTCACCGAGCTCTTCAGGCGATAAAAAGAGAGCTTGTTTTTCAAAACTATCAATGATTAATTGCTGAACTTTTTTATGCATTGCAGAGTCCTGCCGAATAATTTCCATAATCTGCTTGACTATAGGGTTTTTCGTTTTAGCAATTATTTCAGAAGTTGATTTCACAGATTGATCTTCAACTACCTGCCATTTTTTAAGAGTCTTTACTAATTTCTCGTTTAGTTCTTTTTGTTTTGCCATTTAATCACCTTTTAATTTATCCCAATGAGGTGGGATGATTTTAATTGTTTGTAATTTAGTGCGCTATTTATCATACCATCTACCCACTCGGGAGTAGCAAGTGCATGGACATGAATATAGCTTGCAAAAACATTTTTATGTATTAAACCGTCTCTACCATCAAAACAGCCTTGGCCCCTTGAAACGGAAAGAGCACTTTTAACTCGCGGATCATGATCATAAATTTTTGAGTAATGAAATTCATGTCCTTTTATAACTGTACCTATTTTATAAAATGGATTTTTTTGATCAACGATCATTTCACAATAGCCATGACCCTGGGGTTTATTCTGCACGTCAATAGCGACTGGAAGCACACCTGATAAAGGATATATTTTATTGTTCCAAAAAATTACTTCAGCGAGGTACATTAATCCGCCGCACTCAGCATAAATTGGCAATTCATCTTCGGCCAATTTTTTTATGGAAGCAATCATTCCTTTGTTATTTGTAAGATACGACAGATTCATTTCTGGGAATCCACCCCCGATATATAAAGCATCTAGATCATCAAAATAGGCATTATGAGTTGAGGAAATTGGAATTAGCTTAGCGCCCCTTGCACGAAGCATTTCTAGGTTTTCTGGGTAGTAGAATGAGAATGCTTTATCTTTGAAATAACCAATTTTAACATTGGCCTGTTTACCGTTTTTATTCTGCTTAGAAAAATTTATTTCTTCTTCTATAGGAATTGCTTTATTTGCGATATTTAAAATTTTCTCAACATCAATATTAACCTTAATCATATTTTCAAGCTGATTAAGGAATAAAGATATTCGTTCAAACTCGCCAGGAGTAATTAATCCTAGGTGCCTTGAAGGTAAAACAAGTTCATTGGTCAGTTTTGGAATTGCTCCTATCACAGGTACACCGGTTATTTCTTCAATAGAATTTCTTATAATCTTTTCGTGCCTTTCCCCGGCGACATTATTTAAAATCACTCCAGCAATTTTTAAATTGCTGTCTAAATTTTTACAACCTAAAATTGTTGCTGCTGCTGTACGTGTTACTTTAGAGACATCCTGAACAATAACAACAGGGGATTGAAGCAGCTTAGCTAATTCCGAAGTGCTGTGGGTACCTTTAATATCTGATCCATCAAAAAGTCCACGGTTTCCTTCTATAATATTAATACCATCACTAGAAGCGTTTATTAAAAATGATTCGCGGACCTTTTGAAATCCCATCATATATGTATCAAGATTCCTGGCAGACTTACCGGATGATAAGCTAAGCCATGCAGCGTCAATATAATCAGGACCCTTTTTAAATCCAGTTACATCTAATCCTTTTGATTTGAAATAAGCAAGAAGCCCGCAGGAAATAATTGTTTTTCCCGAATCCCCTGATAATCCGCCTATTACTAATCTTGGATAATTTCCAATGTTCATTAAATTCTTTAGTCTATTAGTTTGACTACAAAAAGTAGTCGGTAATAAGTAATCAGTAACCGGCTCTTTATCTCCGATTACCGATCACTAAAGTAATTTAGTTAATCATTTATGCGTTAATTTTCAGCGCCTTCTTTGTGAGGAATTTCTATAAAGCTTCCTCCAAAATAAGTGTAGACGCATTTCCCGCTTTCGACTAAATCCCTGATAGCGGTTTTAGCTAATGTTTTGTCACATCTCTCACCGAAGAGTTCAATAACAGCTTTGGTAAGATCAGTAGCTTTCCATTTTTTCTGTCCCATGCTGTCTTTTATCATTTTAAACATTGCATTTGAAACCTCTTCAATAGTTACTTGCTCAGCCATGATATTCTCCTTTTAATATGTCAAATGAGTTGACCTTTTAAATGTTAAGCCGGCATGTTTGAAATCATCAATATGTTCTTTCTGGAATTGGATTCCGGTTAATTGGAAGAATCTTGGCCAACCAATACGGTTTATCCATTCACCCATTCTTTCATAAGGCCTTGCATTTTGTGCCCATATCTCAACAAGATTCTTAACTGCATCTACAACTTCCGGCCATCTTGGCGGATTGTTCGGTATAAACGGGATTGCAAGTTTGGAGAACATGGGTTCGCTTCTGGCGTTTGAAACTTTGCCGCCAACCCAGATTGAAACACCATCATTCAATGGGTCGTTCAAAGGCATTGCCGGGCAGACAGTATAACAGTTTGCACAGAACATGCATCTTTCTTCAATAACTTCAACAGATGGTTTTCCCTCAAAAGTTGCCGGTTTAATAGCTGCAGTAGGGCATGCAGAAATTACAGATGGAATTTCGCACATTGCTTTTAAATTGGAACGGTTAACTTTAGGAGGACGCCTATGAATACCGAGAATTGCAATATCAGAACAGTGAACTGCACCGCACATATTTAAACAGCAAGCTAAAGCGATTCTAAGCTTAGCAGGCAGTTTCATTTCAGTGAAATATTCATGAAGCTCATCCATAACTGATTTAACAATACCGGATGCATCTGTTGCTGCTGAATGGCAATGAACCCAGCCTTGAGTATGTACTATATTTGAGATTGAATTTCCCATACCGCCAACTGGATGTCCTAAAGCTTGTAATTCAGTGATTAGGGGTTCTATCAGGGATTGATCCGTAAGTAAGAACTCAACATTATTCCGGCTAGTAAATCTTAAATAACCTCCGCAATATTTATCGGCCAGGTCTGCATAAACACGAATTTTATCAATGCTAAGCAATCTAGGGGAACTGGCGCGAACTGTAAATAATTTTGCCCCAGTTTCGGAAACATGAACCATTACACCAGGCTTTAGAATTTCATGATATTTCCATTTACCATAATTTTCTTTAATGATTGGAGGTAAGAATTTTTCATAATGTGGAGGCCCTATGTCGGTTATCCTCTTCTTTTTCTCTTCAGCCATTTTTTTATTCCTTATTAAAAATAATTTTAGTTTTCAAATGTTATAAATAAAAATTACTTCACTTCTTCTTCTTCAACAGATTCATCTTCTTCTTCATAAAATTCTTCATAGAAGACATATGGATTTTCTCTTGGATGCGCTACCATTTCAGGTATTGGTTCAACTTCAATAGCTTCCAGGAAATTACCCATCCCGACTCTCTGAATGAATTCACCGACTCTTTCACGGTTTTTACCATTTTCTGCCCATACTTCATGGATTCTATCAACTAAGTCTATCAGTTCTGTATAAGGCGGTTCAAGCTTAATAAATGGAATCAATACCGAAGCTAATAATGCTCCTTCTACTATGGGTGCTTTTGCGCCGATAAGAATACAAGCCCCTCTTTCTTTCCCAGGAGAAAGAGCTTTAGACATTACATTTATACAATGCATACATTTTACGCATGCTTTGTTATCGATTGAAATTTCCTTTCCATCCCACGCCATACATTTTGAAGGGCAATTGTCGACTACATCTTTTTGTATGTTTAAACCTGATTCAGCATACTCCGTAACTGCTTTTTTATCTATTTGAATATCATCTTTCCAGGTACCTATAATAGACATATCAGATCGTGCTATTGAAGCAACACAATCATTAGGGCAGCCAGACATTTTGAATTTCCATTTATATGGAAATGCAGGCCTATGCAGCTCATCTTGATAATGCATAGTTAAGAAATGAGTTAATGCCATGGTATCATAACATGCCCATTCGCAGCGTGCTTTACCGCAGCAGCAGCTAGGAGTTCTTACATCTGAGCCAGAGCCGCCAAGGTCAAATCCAAGTTCAGTTAACTCTTTGAAGACTGGTTCCAGTTCTTCGGTTCGAGTTCCAAGAAAAACCATGTCGCCGGTTGAACCATGCATATTGGTTAATCCTGAACCATGCTTTTCCCAGATATCGCATAATTTTCGTAAAACATCTGAGGTATAAAACCAGCCTGCGGGTTGATTTATTCTTAATGTGTGAAAGTGGGAAACGTTCGGAAATTCTTCGGGAAGATCGGAATATCTTCCAATAACTCCTCCGCCGTAACCAAGCACTCCAACTATACCGCCGTGTTTCCAGTGACCGATCCTTTCAGTATAGGAACGTTCAAGCTGGCCCAATAAATCATTAGCCATCGGGTTTTTCTCGGCTGCAGTTTTAATTTCTTTAACGAAACTTGGCCACGAACCTTTTTCAAGTT
>CAZRMA010000136.1:7144-9324 GCA_964600655.1 uncultured Ignavibacteriaceae bacterium | reverse complement strand
AATTGCAACTGAAAAGGGAAGAATAACTTTAAGTAATAATTCGTTAACAGTTACCCAGGATAATTCAAAAACAAAACTTGAATTTGACGGCGAAATTGAATTTTATTTTCTGCTTAAAAAACATTTTGGAATTGAGTTGTCTGCACCCAATCAATGAATTACATTAATAAAAAAACGGACTCAACTTTGAGCCTTTTTTTTAGTAAGCCTATAAAGATATTTTATTTTAATTTTTTCAGCCAGGCTTCAGCGTATTTTCTTCCAGCGTCTACCGTTTCTTTTCCGACGCGATAAAACAATTTCCACTCGTAAGGCTTTCTTTCATATGCTGTGCTTGCAAATAATTTTTTCCCATCTTCGCCGTCAATAAGTTTTGCATTATAGTCAACATCTTTTGAGGCATCTAAAAATGCCTGCAGCCATTTTTTAACCATGGGAGTAGGATTATCCGGATACTGCTTATTCCATTCTGCTACTTTTGCATTATAATCATCCATTTGCTGCTCGTATCCTTGCTGCATCATTTTATCAAAGTCTGCGTTGTATGGGGAATTATTTGGATCATCAAGATCTTTTAATTGATCTTGAAATGATTTTATAGTTTCATCGAAAGATGCCTGTTGGTCTTTCGGCATTGACGCTTTTGTTTTTTTTAAATTTTCGATTCCTTCTTTTATTGATGCCTTTTGTGCTTCTTTCATTTCTTTTGCTGTTTGCGGTTTTTCCGGCGGAGTCGGTTTTTGCTGTTCCTTATATTCTTTATACTTCTGCAAAAAATCATCTGAAGCAACGAACGATTTAACATAATCACCAATAACGGAAACCATTGCTGCTTTGTCTTTGGATGCAAGGGCCTTTAACTTCATCGGGTTGGGATAGTAAAATGAAGGGCCGTTGCAATTATCAAAAATCATATTTTTAGCACTTTCATCGGAGTATTGAATTTGATTTAAGATATCTTGCATCTTTTGATTAATCATTCGACTTAAAGTAAAGCCGAACAATAAAAATAAAACAGGAATTACAATTAATAATTTTTTCATTTAAAAATCCTTTTACATAGTATTTTTTTGAAGCGCCGAAATTTCGTAAAAGAAGATACGGCCTGCAATAGAACGAATTGGCTATTTTTAAAAGAAGATTGATTTGCAATGAACATTTACAAACAAGTCTAATTGTTTACTAAGCTAAATATTTAAACCAGATTGCAACGCCGCCAAATAAGACAAAAAACAAAATTGTTAAAATTATAGTATGTCTTTCTAATCGCTTTTGATTTTCGCACAAATAATCCAAATGATTATCCTGTAGAATAACATATCCGCTTTGTGAAATAAACTTCGTCCATCGAATCAAAGTTGAAGCATTTAAATAATCAGGTCGGGGTTTTTCAAGCTCTTCCCATTTAGCTAGATGATTAAGCTTTAGATATTCAACTATTTTCTTTCCTTTATAAAATGAATACACCCATAGGAGAAGCACTCCGCATATATAAATAATGGCAATTACTTTTAAGAATTCATTCATTTTGTTTGCTTAAACTCAACTTGAAAATAACGCTAACAAAAAGCTAAATCTTTTTTTTAAAATAATTTGGCGCTGATGATTTAATGATATTATATAACATAGCAATTTTATTGGGCTGAAAAATAATCCCATGCAGCTTTTGCAATATCTGCTATAATTTTGTCACGAGTGCTATCGTCAGCGGGCGAATCTGAAACCAGAGCCACGATTATAAAATGATTTCCATTTGGAAGAGTAACAATGCCGACATCATTTGTAGCGGCTGTTATACCGTAGTCATTAGTTCCGGATGAACCGGTTTTATGCGCGACCTTTGTTCCCTCCGGCAACTGCCCCTTTATTCTTTTCGAACCAGTGACTGTAGATTCCATAACATTCCAAAGAAAATCTTTACTGGATTTAGAAAGAATGCTATCCACAGCAAATTTGTATAATAGCTCTGCCATCGCTGAAGGGGCAGTCCAGTTACTATATTGAACATTCCAGTCTTTATGCATCTCTTCTTCGTTTGCAACTATTTCCATTAGGTTTATTCCAAGGCTGTCGACAAATTGAAAGACATTATAGGGCCCTCCCACAAGTCTAAAAAGGATGTCGCAGCCATTGTTATCACTAAGCGAAACAGTTAATGTCAAAATTTCACGAAGTGTTAC
>CAZRMA010000136.1:5654-7044 GCA_964600655.1 uncultured Ignavibacteriaceae bacterium | reverse complement strand
GTTTGAGCACTGACAAACTGAGAAGAGAAAAACAAAACTAATACTAACAAGAAATTATTTCTAATAATTAATTTCATATTACTGCCCTGAACGAATGTATTTTTTAACATTGATACAAAATCCTTACACAGCATTAAGAAAATATTTTTAACAGCCATTCTTTTTCTATCAATAATTTCTCCACTTGTTCTGAGTTCTCAACTGTAAATGCGCTTCTTAATCGTTTCTCTGTAATAGTTATTACAAATATTCTATCTCTTACGGGTCTAAACGGGTCAAATGGAAGCCAAGTTAAATTACGTTCAATTACGCCAATACCATAAAATTGCCAACCCATGAATGGCAAGTCTTTTGTTTCAATTTTTTCAATACTAGAAAACAAGATTTTTTTTGATATAAATGGTAAGTAATAATGCTTCAACTTAATTGAATCATCTCTAATTTCAATTAAATTGTCTTTATATATTAGTTCGTCTTTCATCGCATTTCTTAAATATGTTTACAATTTAAAATAGATGAATTTATAAAATAATTGTAACATATTATTCCATTTTAAAAGGTTAATAAAACAATTTTAATGTATCAGTATTCGGTGACAATTTAGCAACTACCTATTACTTATACTGAATTAGTTTGTATTGATTAATTGATAAAATAGAATTATTTTCTTGTATATCAACCAGTTTAATTTAGTCTTTTTGATTTAAATTTTCTATAAAAAAATTACAAGTCCTTTTACATTTATATATACTCATGCTAATTTAAAACTTCAATCCAGTATATTATCTCTTAATCTAATGTACTTCTAACGGCATTCCCCTCTTTATTCGAACCTTAGTTAAGTCAATCCCATTGATATTCTTTTTATAGTTTGATTTTGCTTATTCCTGAAAAATAATTACCCGGTTCTCGCCCTATTTTTAAAATTTTGTTGCGGGAAGAGTCTAAATTTTTGATATGAATTTTGCTTACCGCTACTTTCCAGGCGGCCCGATTGAATTCTAAAAGATGTTGCGTAACGAATCAGCTACTAACTATTACGACATTTGTCGCTATTTCAGTATCACCATTTTTTTTGTGTCTGTAAAACTGCCGCTTGTAATTTGATAATAATAAATTCCGCTTGATAGACCTGTCCCGTTTGCGGGATTTGAAGCATTGAATTCAATTTCATATTCACCGGGCTGCTTTCTTTCATTGATAAGTGTTGCAACTTCGTTACCGAGTATGTCATAGACTTTTAATTGCGTAAACCCACCCCTTGCCCCTCCCTGGAGGGGATATTCGTAAGATGGAATTGCATACCTAATTTTAGTAGTTGGATTAAAAGGATTCGGGTAATTTTGTTCAAGCGAATAATTAGATGGAAATTCTTTGCCGGCAGTTGCAA
>CAZRMA010000136.1:3385-5554 GCA_964600655.1 uncultured Ignavibacteriaceae bacterium | reverse complement strand
GCCGGACTTTGTCTATTATGAACTGCTAATACATATTTACGGTAAACGGTGTCCTGCGCTTTTCGTGATACTAATACATTTTTAAAATCCATATCTATTAATTGTGAATCACCAGGACGGGATGAAATATTTTGTTTCACTGAGTCGGCGATGTTATTGAATGCAGTACCGATTGAAGTTATGTTTTCGCTAGAATCAAAAAGACATGATGACCAATCTGCTTGCGATGCGAATGCGGCCCATTGCAGCCATCCGGATCCTGAACGTTGAATCTGACTTAATGAATTATTAAGCTCGGTTAAATTAAATTCTTCCAAGACCACAGGTTTCTTTACATAAGAATAACGAAGCAATCCTTCAATAAATTCATTGACATATTCTCCCCACCAATTATAACCATGGGTTGAACTATAATCTAAAAGCGGGGCAAGTTTGTGTGAGTTAAATGCTGTGTAAGTTTTGTAAAAAGTTCCATCTGGTTTGAAAGGAGATGAATGTTGATCCAATCCAACGGTTATCATGTGTTTTTTATCGTTAGTTCGAAGTGCATCCGTTAAGCGGCGAACCCAGTTGTAAGCAATATCTTCACGGAAAAGCTGGAAGTCATAAAAGCGTGTGCTGCCAAATAATTCCTGGTTATTAAAATCACTACTATTCGGTGTTTTAATTTGCTGCCATGATTCACCGGGTAAAGGATAATCATTCCATGCATTTTTTAGATTGTCTTCAGAGCCATATTTAAAACGAATCCATATACCAAACAAATCTCCCATTATACCTGAATCCGGCCCCCGAATTTCAGGTTCATTTAGCAGGTCCCAGGCAAATATTGCAGGCTCATCTGCATAACGTTTACCAACAGCTTTTAGAAAAAATTCAAATCCTTGCAAGGTTTGGTCTTCGGCAAAATATTCCCAGCTTTGCCACGTTGGTTCTCCTTCCCATGTGTCAAGTAAATCAAAAATTATGTAAAGATTGTTTTTCTTTGCTATCGCTATCAACGTATCCAATTTTTGAAAACTCAATTCTTTCGGTTGAAACAACTGCGGTTCAAATACAACGGGAGATAAAAAAATGCGAATAATGTTAGCACCCAATCCGGCGATCTTTGCGAGCTGTCTATCGGTTCGTGCCGAATCAAATCTCCCTATTACATCATAAGCTACATATGGATCAGAGTGATAAGTTTTCGGGTCATAGTAATTAGTCCCAAAAGGAGTAAATGTTTTGTGTGAAGAAGCCTTTTCAAAATGCCATCCGTCAGAAGCCACTTGAATAAATTCCTGTGCAGATATATTAAAGGATAATAGGTTGAAAATTAAAGCTGCTAAAATAGTTTTTGTTTTCAAATTGTTATACCTTCATTTAATTTATAATTACGAAGTCAGAAAATATCTATTCACTGGTTGAGTAAAGGTTATTGCGTCTCTTAATATTTTAATTTAATAATATTAATGGAAGGAAAAAAGATGGAGATTTTTATTGTTGAGTTATTGAATCTGCAACTAAACCCTACTGTTTAGGTACTATTATATAGTATATTAAATTTTGACAAAAAGGGATTACATTATTTAATGCTAAGCTTAATTCCAATTAACTCTTTAGCATAATCAACATCTTTTTTGTTTTTAAAGATGACCGTAATGCCGCGGATCTTATTATATCTTTTTCCGTCTTTAAAATTTTTTTTAAGCTCGTCTGAAATAGAACTATTTTCAATAGCTTGTTCGGCTTTGTCTGTATAATAAAAAGTCATTCTAAAAGCATTTTTAATAATCGAAAGCCAGAAGACAGTTTTTCCTTTTCTTGTTGCTTTAAAAAGCCAGCTTTTCCCGTCGTTATAATATCTCCATTCTTCGGAAATATCAGGATGGTTTGAATGAATATACTCGAAGATCGAAATCCATAAAGACTTTGACTTACCGATGTGTGAGAAGATAATTTCTTCGGTAGGGTATTGATCTTTATTTGTTAGTACCATTGATTCCATTTTATCTCCCTCATTTATTCATATTATGAAAATTATTTAAAGGATTTATCAAATTCAATAACTACGGATTTTATTTCTTTACCTAATGCATAAAAGATTACTTTATTAGTATTATCATGTTTGTTGATTATCTATCCAATTGTTGTATAGGATTAAAACAATTTGAATGGTTTTGCTTA
>CAZRMA010000136.1:1236-3375 GCA_964600655.1 uncultured Ignavibacteriaceae bacterium | reverse complement strand
TCCCAAACCATTGCCCAATTATTTATTGAGGTTTCTATCAACATGTGTTAACCAATTCAGCTTCTGATCGATAAAATTTGCCAGATTTTGGCCCATCATTAAATGATGTCGTACACGTGGGTGTTTAGTCCATCTGGGATCAAAAGGGAAAAAATATGTTGTTAAATTTAGGTCATTTTTTACATCCCTCAAATAATGTACAGCTCCTTCTATATATCTGGGCCATGGTGATCCAATTTTTGTTGCATCCATACTGCCCAGGCTGCAAATTATAAAAGCATCTGGGTGATGAGAACGGATTTTCTCAACAAAATTAATATATGCATTAGTAATGGTAGACGAATCTTTATTTTTTAGAAGCCAGCTATCATTTTGAAAAAGATTTATCACTACAACATCGGGGACATATTCACTAAAATCCCACATGCTGTTGGAACTGTCTGGATTGAGCCGGTAATAATAATCAGGCATGATCAGGTTAAACCAACTTTTAATAATACCTATTCCGCTTTTTGCAATACACATATAATCTGCGTTCAACAAACGTGAGGCGACTGCACCGTAGGCTAAAAAATTATCTTCGTTTGCCAGATTCCCGTCAGCGGCACTATCGGGAGCTTCATTTCCCATTCCGCAAGTTATAGAATTGCCGTAAAATAATATTTTGTGTTTTGGCCTTGCCGGGGATTCAAGCAGAGTTTTTCCATCATTGAGCTCTATTCCTAAAAATTTTGTCGGGCCGGTTGAAGCTTCGGTTCGGCGAAATATCAGCAGGCTATGAACAGTATCTGCAAGCGTTGAATCAACAAGATAATTTTTACTCCCTGCTGAACAATGAATAATGTGTGGATACTCATAACGCTCATCGATAAAAACATCATAATAAGTTTGACCGGTTTTATCATCCAGCATTACAAAAATCGAAGAACCTTCAAACTTTGCTTTTATATATGTCCCCGGCCAAAAAAGAGTTGGTTGATCTGGAGTAGAAAAATCAATTCTCCCTGTATATTGAAAATTCGGGTTGTCGGCCTTTATAATTGTTATTCCAAATAGCTTGGAAATTGAACAAAAGAAAAATATTACTGATAAATATGTAACACCAAAATATTTACGAATCATTTAGCTCCCTTTCTATAGTTAAAATAAAGATGATTGCTGCTGTTGTCCAATAATTAATTCAATATATCAATCTCGATGCATACAGCTATTGAACAAATTGGATATCTTAAATGAGAGTTTATTTTTTTTTAATCGGAATCCATAATTCTTCTTCTGAATCCGGCTCATTGTTTTTATACTTTTCTCCCATTGCTGCAAAATGAGGACGAGTATCCAATTCATATCCGAATTGCGGCAGCCATGTACCGAAGATAAACTCGTACGTTTTCTTTCCTTCACTTGCCGGCCCTTTGTGGATAAATACTGCGTAAAGTCCGGGAGGTGTAATAATAGATTCCATTTCATTTGGAATAAAGTTAAAGTCCGTTACTTCAACTGCTGCCCATTTTTCAAATTTTTTATGGGGATCAAAATTATTGAAAAAGTTAGAATCGTAAACTTCAATTGAATACAGTTCAATACCAGTTATATTTTTAATTTCTTTTCTACGCGGCATAAAGCTTTGCCATAATTCAAATGTTTTATTATCAGTGAAAGACATTTTAATTCTTTTGCCGATAAATTTTTTTTCTGGTAAAGTTTCTATTCTTGGATTCACTTTAATAAAATTATTCTAATTTTTTATCGCTCCAAACGCAGCAAAGCATGAATTCTTATGCAGCAATTCAACATGGCTAAAACCAACTTTGCGGAGAAGATCCAATTGATAAGTCACCGGCCGGGGAGAATCTTCTTTTTCGATATAATCAAATACTTTATTTTTATAATCATCACCGCCAAGTGAGCTTAAATAATTACCATATCGTTCCCACATCATTGATTGTACGGTTTCAGTTTCATGAAAAACCAAATCCGAAATCCAAACGCTTCCGCCGGGAGCCGTTAAGTTATAAATCTTTTGGAATGTTGTTTCCCAATCTTTATCATCACGCAGATGATGCAAAACTGCTGCAGCTAGAATTACATCAAACCCATTTTCAGGTAAATCAATTGTACGAAAATCACCCTGATATATTT
>CAZRMA010000136.1:0-1136 GCA_964600655.1 uncultured Ignavibacteriaceae bacterium | reverse complement strand
TATATGTAGATGTTTTTGTTTTAAAATCTAAAGAAAAATACTTGTTTATAAAAATCAATTCTTTCATTCCAAATTACGCATTAGAAATGTTTGTAAGGCTTGTTGAAGACTGACATTTTTAGGAATAACTTCAAACTTCGACCAGTTCAGCATGACAATTAAAAATTTTTTTCATGTCTAACGTTATCACTTTCCGGTAAATTTCTTGCGTTATAGTATGAACCCCAAAAATATTTTGTTTGAAAGGCTAAAACCATGAACAGTTTAAGAAGACAATTTTATATTCTTACCATATTTCTTTTCATTTTGATTAATGCAATTTATGGCCAAAGTAATGCTCCTTTTATTCCTGATTTTAGAGTGAACGAACAGGGCGGAAACTCACTTAAATATTTCATCAGAACAGCAATTAACAATAACAACATTTCTATGGTTGTATGGTACGATTACAGGGAAGGTACTCCCAATGTATATGCTCAGTTAGTGAATGCTAGCGGCGAATTAATTGGTGGAAATATAAAAGTTAATAGTCCGGAGAATAATGATGATTATTCGTATGCAGATGTCAGCGTTAATAAAGATAATCAATTTTTAGTCGTATGGGCAGACGAACGTAATGGATATGCGATTTATGGCCAGTTAATTGATGAAAATGGAAATTTTATCGGAGATAATTTCATTATTAATGATGATAATATTAAGTCATATCAAACCCGTCCGGCTGTTGCCTCAAATGGGAACGATTTTATTGTGGTTTGGAGTGATCAAAGAAATGGTTCTGTGTATGATATTTACGGCCAGAGATTAGATAAGAATGGAAATAAAATAGGAGATAATTTTATTGTAAATTCTGATTCACAAACAGTTTCAAAATATAGCCCTGACATAGCATTAAATAAAAAAGGAGATTTTATTGCAACCTGGTACTATTACAAAAACGGATTATTTACACCGGAATCTATTGTAATAGATAAAGATAATAATATTCTTTCCCCTCAGATTGAAGTAAGTGATTCAATCTATAATTCTGATAACAATTATTATCCGCAGGCAGCAATAAGTGATTCAGGATTTGCAGTTGTTTGGTATAGAAAAAATAATAGTAATTATGCGATTGTTGGCCAATTATTAAATTC
>CAZRMA010000135.1:0-9345 GCA_964600655.1 uncultured Ignavibacteriaceae bacterium | reverse complement strand
TTTTCAAATACGTTAACTAATGAAGTGGCATTATCCGATTCAAACAAGCCAGATGTTAATAAGCTTAGGGCAACATACAGCTTATTTTCAGAATATTATAAAAATAAAGATTATAAAAGCGCACTTCCTTATGGATGGGAAGTATTACAGCAAGATCCTAAAATGTTTGCCAAATGGATTTATTATAAAATGGATGATGCTTTATGGTATTTGCATGATTCAACCGATTTATCTCCCGAAGAACAAAAAGCTATTGGTGATACAGCAATTTACTTATATGATATTGCTATAAAAAACTATCCGGATGATGCAGCATTCTTCGAGCAGCATAAAGCATTTGTAGGTGAAACTTGGTTAAATTGGGATGTTGATAAAGACATAGCTGAATATGAAAAAGCTGTAAAAATGAGTCCGAATATGTCATCATATTGGTATAATCGACTGGGACAACTTTATCTTAAAAAAGCCGGTGAAGATCCTGCATATAAGCAGAAAGCAGTCGATCTATATATGATGTTAAGTGATAAAGAACCTGATAATCCACAATGGGGAGAGATTCTTTCGAACATTGTAGAAAATCAAGAAGAACTTGTCAAAATATTAAAAATTCAATGGGAAAAAGAACCTCAAAATGCGGAAAAAGCGTATAAATATGCTGACTTGGCTCAAAGAAACAATATGTATGAAGAATCAATAAAACCGCTTGAGTTTTTAGTTGCTCAAAGTCCAGATGGAGTTAATTACTGGACAAAGCTGGCTAATGCTTATCAAAAAACCGAACAATGGAATAAAGCAGAAGATGCATATAAGAAATTAATTCAAATTGAGCCTAAAAATAAAAATAATTATTTAAATCTCGGAATTGTTTACGACACTAAAGGACAACCAGCTGCAGCAAGAATTCAATATTTAAAGGCTAGTGAAGTTGGAAATAATTGGGGGTTGCCAATATATTATGAAGGCTTATTATACGAAAAGGCAGCTAGAGGGTGCGGTGCATTTGATTTCCCGGCTAAATTAGTTTATCAACTTGCAGTTGATACATATAGAAAAGCAGCTTCCATGGATCCAACCGTAACCCAAGCTCGTGAAAGAGCAAATGCATTATCTAGTTCGGTTCCTACTCAGGAAGATTATTTCTTTCATAAATATAAATCTGGTGATATTATTCCAATTACTGGTGATTGCTATAATTGGATTGGAAAAAGTATAAAGGTTCCTTAATGATTGTTTTAATGGAATTTTTTATCAATAATAATTTTGGTAAAAGATTTTTCTATAACTAATTTAATAAAGGTTTCGTAATTTTGGTTGCGAAACCTTTTCTATTTATTAATAATAAAATACTAACTGGTTTAAGCTATGTACGATAATTTACAAAAAGATAAAGAGATTTTTGAAGTTTTAAATCTTGAAACAAAAAGACAACATGATAAACTTGAGCTGATTGCATCAGAAAATTTTGTTAGTCCGGCGGTGCTTGAAGCCGCTGGCTCGGTACTAACAAATAAATATGCTGAAGGCTATCCCGGCAAAAGATATTACGGCGGGTGCGAGTTTGTGGATATGGCTGAAGAACTTGCCCGTGGAAGGCTTAAAAAATTATTTAATGCAGGATATGTTAATGTGCAGCCGCATAGCGGTTCTCAGGCGAATATGGCTATATTTATGACAGTTTTAAAACCAGGCGATAAATTTCTTGGATTAAGTCTGGCACACGGAGGGCATCTAACTCACGGTTCTCCCGTCAACTTTTCCGGTCAACTATACGAGCCAGTTGGATATACATTAGATAAAGAGACTAAGTTGTTGGACTACAACCTAATAGAGGATTTAGCTAAGAAAGAAAAACCAAAAATGATTATTGTAGGAGCTAGTGCTTATTCAAGAGAGTGGGATTATAAAAAGTTTAGGCAAATTGCCGATTCGATAGGTGCATTTTTAATGTGCGATATGGCTCATCCAGCTGGATTAATTGCAAAAGGTTTATTAAATAATCCATTGCCTTACTGCGATTTTGTTACATCAACAACACATAAAACATTACGCGGTCCCCGCGGAGGGATAATACTGATCGGAAAAGATAAAGAAAATCCCTTCGGAATAAAAACGCCAAAAGGCGATAGAACTAAAATGATGTCCGAATTGATAGATTCTACTGTTATGCCTGGTATCCAAGGAGGGCCTTTAATGCATATAATAATGGCAAAAGCAGTTGCATTTGGTGAGGCTTTAAACGATTCATTTTCTAAATATGCAAAACAGATTATTTCAAATTCAAAAAAACTTGCCGAAAAATTGATTGAATTTAATTTTGATGTGATTTCAAATGGCACAGATAATCATTTAATGTTGATTGATCTTACAAATAAAAATTTAACAGGTAAACAGGCCGAGCAATCTTTAGGAAAAGCCGGGATAACTGTAAACAAAAATATGGTTCCATTTGATTCTAGAAGTCCTTTTGTAACAAGCGGAATAAGAGTAGGAACTCCTGCTGTGACAACCAGAGGAATGAAAGAAAATGAAATGATTAAAATCGCAGAGTTTATCAATCAGGCAGTTTCAAATTTTGAAGATGATAAAAAATTGGATGAAATAAAATCAGAAGTAAAAAATCTTTGCTCTCAATTTCATTTATATTCTGAATTAAATTAACAGATAGTAACTACAGTGGCAGACCAACAAATTCTCGATCATAAATCTGAAATAGAAGAGGAAGACACAGGTTCCGAAATGTCTTTTCTGGACCATCTTGAAGAATTAAGATGGCGTCTCATTTATTCATTAATCGGCTTAGTTGTTGGTACTGCAATTTGCTGGATTTTTATTGATTTTTTAGTAAATGTTATATTATTAAGGCCAGCAGTTAATTCAGGGGCAAAGCTTCAAAACCTTAAGCCTTTCGGACAGTTATTCATGTATATGCAAGTTGCTATTATTGGCGGCGTGATATTGAGCTTGCCAAATATTTTTTATCAACTTTGGAGTTTTTTAGCGCCTGCGTTAAAAAGGAACGAACGTAAATATGCGTTATTAATCGTTTTTTATTCTACAGTTTGTTTCTTAAGCGGAATTGTTTTTGCATATTATGTTATGCTGCCACTGACACTAAAATTTGCGGCTCAGTTTGGTTCAAAGGAAATTGTAAATCAATTTGCAATCGATGAATATCTTTCTATTATTATAAGTGTTATGCTTGCAGCGGGATTTATTTTTGAATTACCAATGATTTCTTTTTTCCTAACAAAGCTAGGAATCTTAAAACCGCAATACATGAAAAAGTATCGCAGGCATGCAATTGTAGCAATTATGGTTTTGGCTGCATTTCTAACGCCTGGCACAGATCCGGTTTCACAAATAGTACTTGCAGTTCCGTTGGTTTTATTATACGAAATAAGTATTTTCATTTCAAAAATTTCAGTTAAAAAAGTTGATTAAAAAAGATCTTTCAGAAATTAGCTATCCTATTAAATCTGAGTTAGAAACTTTCCACCAATTATATAAGCAATCCATAAAATCAAAAGTCGGATTAGTTGATTTAATTGCAAAATATATAATTCGCCAAAAAGGCAAAAAAATTCGGCCTCTTCTAGTGCTGCTTGCTGCAAAAGTTGCGGGGGGAATTAATGATAGAAGTTATCGCGGAGCAGTTTTGGTTGAACTTCTTCATACAGCAACTTTAGTGCATGATGATGTGGTTGATAACGCAGATAAGCGAAGAGGGTTTTGGTCGATTAATGCGATATTTAAAAATAAAGCTGCAGTACTTATGGGGGATTATCTTTTAGCAAGGGGACTTCTAATTGCTGTTGATGGGAAAGATTACGATTTTTTAGGTGTAATAACAAATACTGTCAAGAGAATGTCGGAAGGTGAGCTGCTTCAAATTAGAAAAACACGCAAGCTAGATATCGATGAAGAAACGTACTTTAAAATAATTTCGGATAAGACTGCATCTTTATTGGAAACTTGTTGCCAGATTGGCGCTTTAAGCAGTACCGAAAACAATGAATATCAGCTGGCAATGAAGAACTTTGGTGAATCAATTGGAATGGCTTTCCAAATTAGAGATGATATTTTAGATTATGAAGGTACAGCTAGCTTGATTGGGAAACCTGTTGGCGGAGATATTAAAGAGAAGAAAATTACTTTACCATTGATTTATTCTTTAAGTCAGGTTTCGAAATCAGAAGCGGATTCAATTAAAAAATTAATTAAAAACGGCGGCAGGAAAGAAGACGTACAAAAGATAATTGAATTTGTGAGAAAGAATAACGGGATTGATTACGCCCTGAAAGTTGCACAAAATTATTCTAACAATGCGCTGGAAATGCTAAAAATATTTCCCGACTCACCAAGCAAAATTGCACTTCAAGCATTGGTAGAATTTATAACGGACAGAAAAAATTAAAAATTTATTCCTGATTATCCTATTCTGATTTTCTTGCTTCCTTAAAAACAAACCCTTTTACAGGTGCTCTCAATGTCAAAACAGGGCAGGGTGATTTCCGAACTACTTTTTCAGCTGTACTTCCAAATAAAATGTGCTCAATTCCAGTATGTCCGTGCGTTGCAATAATTATTAAATCAACATCTTCTTCTGCAGCCGTTTCAATTATTTCAATAAATGGCTTGCCGGTTTTCACTATTGTTTTAGCTTTTATGTCGGAAGGAATTTCTTTTTTCGCCAGATTATCTAATTCTTCTTTGGCACGTTTGTCCATCTCAATATCAACGGATGGCATTGCGATTTGTCCCATACTGAAGTCCGGAGGATAGATAACAGGTTCAACTACATATATCAATTGAAGTTCTGCGTTGAAAGCTTTTACAAAATTAACTGCATACTTTAATGCGCCTTTGGAATAATCAGAAAAATCTATTGGTGCAAGCACCTTTTTAATATCCGGTTTCATAATCTTTTCCCACATTTATTTTTAATTCATTTTGAATTTTAAAATTATCTTCGTTCAATTTGCGCAAGCGAACTGCTACAATGTGTGATATTCCCTTTAAAACTTTGATGCCTTTGCGAGGGTATTTTTCAATAAAATCATCTAGATCCGGTTTAAAAATTACAGCTAATCGGGTATCGTTTTTTGCTACGGCAGAGGCTGATCTTTTTTCTCCATCAACTAAAGCAAGCTCCCCAAAAAAGTCACCCTTTTTAAAAGTAGCTAAAGATATAATAGTCCCTTCTTCGTTTGTTCTTTGAATGGTTACTTCTCCATCGCGTATTAGATATAAACCGATTCCCGGATCACCTTGATAGAAAATATATTCGCCTGGTAAATAATTTCTATTATGAATTATATTGATTAATAAAGAAATGTCTTTTCTATTCAACTCTGAAAAAAGAGGAATTGACAATAATGATTTTTCTAAATCTGCTTTATCCGTGGGTGATTTAAAGAGATTTGCCCAAAAGCTGCTGTGAATAATTCTATTATTGTTTTTTAAATCTTCCATGATTCCTCTTATTGAAAAATTCCGGATTCAGCAACACGCCAAAGTTTTTGACATGGAAATTTATTTTCATAAAGTGCCCGCCCAACTATAACTGAATCAACACCTAATGGCATTAAGTTTTGAACATCCATTAATTCATCTTTATTTCTAATTCCGCCTGAGAGAGTAATTTTTTTATGAGTAGTTCCTGCTATTTCTTCCGCAAGTTTTAAATTTGGACCACCGAGCAAACCATTTCTTTTTAAATCTGTGACAATGAATCTTTCAATGCCCATGTTGGACATCTTTTTTGCAAACTCAATATAAGAAAGCCCTGTCATCATTTTACGGCCTCTAGTCACTAATTCATTATCAATAATATCAAGACTGATTGAAATTTTTAAAGGCCCGTATTTTTCAAAAAGATTTTTGAATAATTCAGGATTATCAATTGCCATTGTGCCTATAACTAGTCTGCAAACTCCCATGTCGAGCAATTCATCTGCGTCTTCCATAGTTCTGATCCCACCAGCAAATTCAACTGGAATTATAACAGAATTACAAATCTCATGGATGATTTTAAAATTTTTATGCGAATGTTCATGTGCGCCATCAAAATCAACAATATGAATCATCTTTGCATTTTCTGTTCGCCAGATTTTTGCCATTTCAATCGGATCGCTTCCATATTCAACACAATCCAATTCCGGTATGCCTTGAACAACGCGGACTGTTTTTCCATTCTTAATATCTATTGAAGGAATAACTAATAAGTATCGCATCTTAATTTATTTTTTCTCCTAAACATCTTTCATAAAAATACAGAAATGATGAGTAAAAATAAATGAAATAGTCTAATGAAAAGTACTGAAGTGATGTGAACATATCAGCAAATAATTCATTAAAATCACACAATGAAAATATTGAAATAAGTTTTCGTTTTTTAATTGAGTAATTAAATTATTTGAAAATTACTATTTCCCATTGTTCTTCAAAACATAACGGCTTATAATCAGCTTTTGAATTTCATTTGTTCCTTCAAATATTTTCATTATTCTGGCATCGCGAAAAAATCTTTCCAATGGAAGCTCTCTTGAAAAACCCATTCCGCCATGTATTTGAATGGCTTTATCTGCTATATCTGATACCGCCTCCGAACAAACTAATTTTACTATTGCAGCTTCCTTAGAAATATCTTTTTTCAAATCATAATTAAAAGCTGTTCTATAAACTATGCTTTCCATACAATAAATCTGTGCTTCAATTTCAGCCAGCATAAATTGAATTGCTTCGAATTTAGAGATTGTTTTATCAAACTGTTTTCTTTGTTTTGAATATTTTGTTGAGATTTCTAAAAGTTCTTTTGATGCTCCAAGACACCCAGCTCCTAAGCCTAATCTTCCAGTATCCAATGCTGCCATTGCAATTAAGAATCCTTTTCCGTCCTGGCCAATAATATTTTCAATTGGAACTTCAACATCTTCAAAAGACATAGAATTAGTTATACTGCCTCTTATTCCCAGTTTTTTTTCCGGAGGCCCAATGGTAACTCCGGGGAAATCTTTTTCAACAACAAATCCCGTGATACCTTTTTTCGTTCTTGCAAAGACTGAAAAAACGTCGGCTATACCGGCATTAGTAATCCAAACTTTTGTCCCATTTAATATCCATTTATCACCTTTAAGCTTAGCAGAAGTTTTAAGATTAAATGAATCGGAACCAGCCTCAGGTTCAGTTAAAGCAAATGCAGCTATTTTTTCACCAGCAGTTAATTGAGGCAAGTATTTTTTTTTAAGAGATTCGCTTCCGCTTAAATAAATTGAATTTGTTCCTATGGATTGATGTGCGCCAATAAAAGTTGCAGTAGATGGACATGCTTTAGTAATTTCTTCCTGCATTATACAATAACCAATTTCCCCAAATCCGCCGCCGCCATATTCTTCAGGAAACGAAACACCTAAAAATCCCACTTCAGCAATTTTTCTTATTAATTCTTTTGGAATACTTTCATTTCTATCAATTTCTGCTGCAAGAGGCCTAATTTCTGCATCAGTGAATTCTTTAACCAATGCTCTAAGCATTTTGTGGTCATCAGAAAAACTAAAGTCCATTATAATCCTAGTTTTCTTTAAATTTCATAATTAGTATTTAATTAAAATAATAAAACAAACAAATATACTTCTAAACAAGACTTAATAAAGTGCAAAATTCTTTAATTTACCGCGGAAAAAGAAAAGTTGAATTTTATTCAAAAATCTTGACGTTTCTAAGTTTAATAAGCATATTTCATTTCAATGAGCGAAGATTTTATTCTAACCACCACTCAAAACAACGAGCTTAGAATTTCTGCTTTTGGAAGAGAGAGAATAAATTCGGCACCTTGTATAATATTAGTTCACGGCTTTAAGGGTTTTAAAGATTGGGGATCTTTTCCTTATGTTGCCAAATACTTTGCAAATGAAGGTTATTTTGTTCTTACTTTTAATTTTTCGCACAATGGTGTTGGAGAGAGTTTGACAGAGTTTACTGAACTCGATAAATTTTCTGAAAATACTTTTTCGTTGGAAATTTCAGAATTATCTGAATTAGTGCATGCTTATAAGAATGGTTTTTTCGGAAAAATATCTAACAATGAAATTGGATTAATCGGACACAGCAGAGGCGGTGCAATATCTATATTAACTGCTTCAAAATTAAATGAAATTAATGCTGTCGCAATTTGGGCTTCAGTTGCCGATTTTGATAGATATTCGAATAGACAAAAAGAGGAATGGAGAAAAAAAGGAAAATTTGAAGTTTTGAATACAAGAACAAAACAGGTTATGGCTTTAAATGTTTCTTTACTGGAAGATTTAGAAAAAAATAAGAATAGTCTTTTAAATATTGAAAAGGCTGTTAAAAATTTGAATCGCCCTTTGTTTATTGCTCATGGAGAACAAGATCTATCCGTTAAAATAAAAGAAGCTGAAATGATTTATAATTGGTCGGATAAAAATCGTACTATATTTTACAGAATTCCATCAACCGGCCATACATTCAATATGAAACATCCATTTGATGGAAGCAATCCCGTATTCGAAGACTTACTTAAAGAAACAAAAATATTTTTTAATACTAATCTTAATTGAGGATAATAATGCAAGCTAATCAAAATATTAAAAAAAATTCGCTTACAATTCTTTTAAATAAAGTCACTTCTAATAGATTATTTTGGATAATAGCATTTTCGTTATTAACAGTGGCTGGAGCTCAAATAGCAATCCCAATTAAACCAGTTCCATTTTCCTTACAAACAATGATGGTTGTTTTGGCTGGTGCATTTTTAGGTTCAAAGAATGGCGCGTATTCACAATTACTTTATTTGTTTTTGGGGAGTATTGGTCTGCCGGTATTTGCTAATGGAGCCATGGGAATTGCATATTTATTTGGACCTACAGGCGGATATTTATTAGCATTTCCATTAGGTGCTTTTTTAACAGGTTATATTGTCGAAAAAAATAAAAACTACATTGTAGTAACTCTTGCTATGTTTGCAGGTGAAGCATTAGTAATTATATGCGGCACATTATTTTTAAACATATTCTACATAAAAGATTTTTCAGAAGCTTTAAAAGTCGGAGGGATATTATTTTCGTTAGCAACTGTAATTAAAGTATTTGCTGCTGTTAGCATTTATTTTGGAATAACAAAAAGTAATAAAAAGCTTCCATAATATATTTAATAATAATCGGAATTTATTAGCTCTTTTATGGAATTAAAAAATATCATTTTCATTGTTTTTTTTATTGCTGCTGTTAGTTTTTTTGCATGGAGCTGTAGTAATCTTTTCAAACACATGATGACAGCTAAAAAGAAAGATGATAGATTTGATAGAATAGGTGAACGTTTAAAGAG